>JAYUWA010000480.1:0-3765 GCA_043753795.1 Bacteroidota bacterium
ATCCCACTGGGATTCGACTTGCGTAAATTTCAGGAAAACATACCTGAGAAGAGAGCCACGTTTCGGAAAAAGTATTTGTTAGAGGACGATGAAATTGCAGTGGGAATAATAGGGCGATTAGTTCCAGTAAAGAATCATCCGTTATTTATGGCAAGTGCTTCATCAGTATTGAAACAGACTAAGCGGAAGGTTCGATTCTTTATCATTGGAGACGGAGAAAGTCGTGAGTTGCTCTTCAGAGAAGCAGAAGCTTTAGGAATGGATTACACCTATTTTAAATCAAAGCCCGTTAAAGCAGATCTTACCTTTTGCAGTTGGATCAAGGATGTTGACATAGCCGTTTCAGGACTTGATATCGTTGCAATTAGCTCGCACAATGAAGGAACTCCGGTGAGTCTGATCGAAGCACAAGCTGGTGATAAGCCCGTTATCTCAACCAATGTTGGTGGAATTGAAAATGTTGTAATTAAGAATGACACAGCATTATTAGTCGACAGCAACGATTATAAAGAATATGGTGAACAGTTATTACGTTTAATCGAAGATGACGAACTGCGAAAACGGCTGGGCAGTAATGGCTGGGAATTCGTTCGGGAAAAATTCCATTTTACCAGAATGATCAAAGAAGTTTCTTTGTTATATAAGCAGTTATTAACTAAAAGAAAGTGGAAGTAAAAAAGGGTTTTCAATTCAACATAATATTCTATTTTTGTTGGCTAAGCAAAAAAATGTATAGACTACTTATCATTCTAATTTTATTAACCTCTTGTCAGGGATTTAATCCAAACAGGATGTTCAAGACTCCGAAAGGTTACGAATTTGCAAGAGATACTACTGTTACAACTTCTCCCCTTGTATATCTGATTCAACCCGGCGACAAGCTTGCACTTCACATTTACAGTAATGATGGATTCAGACTAGTTGACATTACTTCCACTACCGTTTACAGTAATGAAGCCAATGCTCCGATGAATGAAGTTACTTTCAGTGTTGACAATGATAGTACAGTAAAACTACCGATAATAGGACGAATTTCGATTGTTGGCAAGAGTATTCGTGAAGGCGAAAAATTGCTAGAGCAAATGTATTCGAAATATTACAATGATCCGTTTATCATCATCAAGGTGACCAACAGGAATGCAATTGTTTTCCTGAACGATGCCGGAAGAGGAACGATCGTGCAATTGAATAACGACAACACTTCTCTTTACGAAGCTTTAGCACAAGCAGGCGGTATTGGAGAATTGAGTAAATCGTATAGCATTAAGATCTTGCGTGGCGATCCGAAAAATCCAAGAGTTTACAAGGCTGATATTTCAACATTAGAAGGGTTAAAGACATCTGAACTTCGTGTTTTGTCGAATGACATCATTTATGTAGATGCCGGCTCCCGATTTACAAAAAGAGTCTCTACGGATGTATTACCGGTTTTAGGAATTCTTTCTACGATCTTATTGATTGCTTCATATATTAACCGATAGGATGGCTAAGAAAAAAATCTCCCATATAAATGAAGAGTTTGACCTAAAACTCTTTGCAATCATTGTACGAAAGTACTTTTATGTTTTGTTAACTGTCTTGTTCTTTTCATTGGTTGGCTCACTGCTCTATCTCCGTTATACCCATCCGGTTTATCAGTCGGAGTCTGTGATTAAGATAGGAACAGTAAACAATGCAAATGCAGTTTTAAATATTCAGAACCCGCAATTCTATGATGCCATGGGAATGGGAAGTAATAATCTTGCAGGAAGCATTGAATTGTTGCGGTCAAAATTAATGGTAGAAAGAGTATTGGATCAGATGCCATTGGATATAGGTTATTATGCTCAGGGCAATGTTCTTGATTACGAATTATACCGACAAACTCCATTTGAGATCAGTTTTTTGCTTTCTGATTCTACTTTCTATGGTGTGCAGGTCTTTGTCAATTTTCTTTCAGAAACAAGATTTCAGATTCATTATACATTCAACGACAATCTAGTTTCCGGTATCTACAATATTGACCAATGGTACAATTCGCCGGGATTAAAATTCAAGCTGAAAATCATTGACTACGGATCTATTCAGGCTCAACAAAAGAAGATCAAACAAGATCCTTTTTATTTCTTCATCAACAATCCTGAAAGTCTGATCGATCGTTACTATAACAATATGGCGATTGTGCTTACTAATCAATTTGCACAGACCGTAAGGATCTCTTTCAAAGACAGAAATCCGCAGAAGGCCGGAGATTTTGTAAATACGATGGCTTCTGAGTATGATGCTTACGTAAAAGAAAATAAATCTGCCGGTGCGAATAAGTCCATAGAATTTATCAATGAAACATTATCATCCATTGAAACAGAGTTAAAGGAATCGGAGAATAAGCTAGAAACTTTCAAGCGTTCAAACAAGATCACTCAGCCGACGCAAAATGCAGAAGATGTACTAACACACATCAATAATCTGATTGATCAGAGAACGGAATTTTCATTAAACATAGCTGTATTGAATCGTCTGGAGAAGGAGATACAACTTAACAAAGAAGTTGATCAGATCGTCCCACTACTTGCCGGAACAGTAACTGACGATCTTATTAAAGAGATGGTTTCAAAAGTGCAGACAATGGAAGATCGCAAAGCCACTTTGCAATTTCAGGCAACTGAGGAAAACTCTGCAATGATCGCTCTTGAGAAAGACATCATTCGTCAACGCGAAATGCTTTCAAATTCAATTATCAATTCAAGAAAATCACTTACAGAGCGTATCAAAAGTATTGATGAGCGTATCAGAGAATTTGAAGGTGATTTCGCCGGATTGCCGAGTAAAGAAGCTGAAATGGCCCGGCTGGATCGATTATATCAGGTCAATCAGAAATTCTATCAGCTTTTACTTGAAAAGAAAATAGAATTTTCAATCAGCCGTGCCGGAATTGTTACTGATAACATTGTGTTACAACAAGGCACTACTCCATATTCACCAATCACGCCAAACAGAAAACTCATACTTGCAGGAAGTCTGGTCGCAGGATTTGTGTTCAGCTTCCTGTTGATTTTCTTGCGGTATCTCTTCTATAATGAAATTACTTCATTGGAAGAAATCAATCAGTATACAGATGCAGCTATGCTCGGTATCATTCCGAAGTATAAGAGTCTGATTCCTGTTTCTCAATTGCTGGTCGACAAGAATCCGAAGTCTGCCATTTCAGAATCTTTCCGATCGGTCAGAACGAATTTGCAATTTATAAATAGTGAACCCGGGCCAAAAGTTATTGCCATTACTTCGACAATTTCAGGAGAAGGAAAAACATTTGTGGCCATTAATCTTGCCGGTGTTATTGCCTTTTCAGAAAAGAAAGTATTGATCATTGACCTTGACATGCGCAAGCCTAAGATCCACTTAGGATTTAACGTTGAGAATCACCGTGGGATGAGCACAATTTTGATTGGAAAGGATACACCTGAAAATTGTATCAATAAGAGTAGTTTAAAGAATTTGGATTTCATTACTGCCGGTCCGATTCCACCGAACCCATCGGAGCTTATCCTAAGTAAAAAAATGTCGGAATTGATCGAACAATTGAAATCTCAATACGACATAATTATCATTGACACTCCGCCGGTAGGTATTGTGACAGATGGTGTGGAAGTAATTAAAAAAGCAGATTATCCATTGTACATTGTCAGAACGCTATATTCAAAACGAGTGTTTTTACAAAATCTGAATAAGATGATTGACGAGAATAAGATCTCGAAATTATCTGTAATATTAAATGGTGTTGACACA
>JAYUWA010000481.1:0-11332 GCA_043753795.1 Bacteroidota bacterium
TGAACCACGTCATCTGGCGCTTGGCATAATTACGTGAATTCTTCTTGATCAGTTCTATTGCTGTTTCAAGTGAAATTGTTCCGTCGAGGTAACTGAAAATGTCAATGTAACCGACAGTTTGCAGAGCATTACAATATCTGTATTTCAATAATGATTTTACCTCATCAATCAACCCCGAGGAGATCATAAGATCCACACGCTTGTTGATTCGTTCATAAAGTTCGTCTCTGTCAATGTCAATTGCAATTTTTATTATTTCAAAAGGTCGTTGAGGCTTCACTCTTTTTCTCAAAGAAGAATAGGTTGATCCTGTTTGTTCGATAACTTCTAAAGCCCTGATGATCCGATGAGGATTATTGGTATCAACAATATCATAGTAGTGGGGATCTTTTTCTATCAATTCCTTTTGCAGAAATTCTAGACCATTTTCCTTAAACAATAGATTGTACTTTGCTCTTATTTCAGGGTTAGTTTCCGGAAGGTCATCCATGCCTTCACACAAAGTCCGAATGTAAAGTCCGCTGCCACCAACAACAACAGCGTGATCATTTTTCTGAAGGATCTCTGCAATTTTTGCCAATGCATCAATCTCAAATCTACCGGCATTATACTCCTGATCCGGTTCGAGGAAATCTATAAAGTGATGTATTGCCTGTGATAATTCCTTTTTGGTTGGTTTCGCAGTACCGATATCCATGTACTTATAAAACTGCCGGCTATCTGCATTGATAATTTCTGTTTGGTAATGTCTTGCCAAATCAATTGCAAGTCCGGTTTTTCCGGATGCTGTTGGGCCGCCAATTACGATCAGTTTTTTCATTTGAAAGAAAATAAAAAACCCTCGGGTAGGAGGGTCTTTTTAATATATTGCAATGAGTGATGATTAAAATTCGTCTTTGTCTTCAGAGATACTGTCGTCAAGCAAGTTTTCGTCATCACTGCCGAAATCATCAGCAGATTCTTCGACATCCGCTGTTGCAGCGATAAATGTATCATCTTTTTCTTCGCCCTCCGGCAATTCGCTGGTGTCGATTGCTAAAATATCGCCATCAGAATCGTCTTCGTCAGCATCATCTAGGTCTTCCAATGAATCAAAGTCTTCAGGAACAGGTAGTACTGCAGCAAGTGTATTCCCATACTGTTTTGGGGCTTCTCCGCTTGACTTGATACAACGCGGATACTTTGCATGTTGATCTTCTTCGCGGTTGATCTTGATCAATTCAATTCTGAATGTCCACACACCCAGATCAAAAACATAATAGATCTTCTGATGCGGATCGATAATGAAATCGCACAGACGCGCATTTTTCATTTTTGATTTTGTCGCCAGGTCAGCCTCAGACAGATCTTTATTTGTAATCTCTTTTCCTTTTTTCCAGTTGTCATCGCTCATATAGAACGATGCTGATTTACTCCCGTCAAATCCAATAGACGTATGAATAGCATGATGCAGTTCTTCAAATGTTTGTGTGGATTTGATCTCAATATCACGAACAACTTCTTCATGATCTTCAATGATTACTCTTAATCGGTAGGTTGCCATAGTTGGATTCTGTATTAGGTTCAAAAGTAGAAAGAAATCTTTTTTAAAAAATGGCTTTCGCAAAAAATTATCATTTCTTTTGCCGGACCGTTTTCCGTTTATGAGGTCAATTTTCTACGTTTCAAACCGAGGTCTTTACTTATTATTAACATTAACTCAAAAGCTTCGTCGTAATCATTCCTGATTTCGCCTTCAAGAATGGCTTCACGAATAGCGTTCTTTATTATTCCAACTTCTTTTCCCGGACTGATATTAAATGTCTCCATAATATGTTCTCCGGTGATCGGTGGTTGCCAATTTCGTATCCTATCCTTCTCTTCAACTTCCTTTAATTTTTCTGTAACGATCCGGAAATTTTCTTTGTACTTTTTAATTTTATATTCATTCTTCGTTGTAACATCAGCATGACATAGAATCATCAATGCGTCTATATCATCACCGGCATCAAACAACAACCGTCTGATAGCAGAATCTGTGACGTGCTCCTGAGCCAGAACAATTGGTCTCAAATGTAGTTGAACGAGTTTCTCGACAAATTTCATTTTCTCATTCAGAGGCAATTTCAACTGCCTGAAAATGTTTTTTACCATTCGCGCACCTTTGTCCTCATGTCCGTGAAATGTCCATCCCTGGCCCGGTTCAAAACGTTTTGTGGCGGGTTTAGCGATGTCATGCAAAATTGCTGCCCAACGAAGCCACAAGTCGTCAGAAGTTCTGGCTACATTATCCAAGACTTGTAAGGTATGATAAAAATTGTCTTTATGACCTTGTCCGTTTATATATTCAACACCATGTAGCAGACACATCTGTGGGACGATGATCTGAAGCAATCCTGTTTTGAATAACAGATCCAGACCGATTGATGGCTTTGACGAGAGAATGATCTTATTTAATTCTTCGGAGATTCGTTCTCCACTGACAATTTTTATCCGCTCACAATTTTTCGTGATAGACTCGATCGCAGCAGTGTCAATTTGAAAATGTAATTGGGAAGCAAAGCGAATTGCCCGCATCATTCGCAATGGATCATCTGAAAAAGTAATATCTGCATCCAACGGAGTGCGGATAATCTTCTGCTCCAGATCATTTATACCATTGAAAGGGTCAAGTAATTCACCGAAATTATTTTTAGTAAGATGAATGGCCATTGCATTGATCGTAAAATCCCGGCGCTTCTGATCATCATCTAAAGATCCTTCTTCGACGATAGGTTTTCTGGAATCCAACCGATAGGATTCTTTTCGTGCACCTACAAACTCAATTTCCAGTCCATCGAATTTGATCATCGCAGTTCCAAAATTCCTGAAAATATTTACAGTTACATTATCTCCCAATTTGTTTGCAACCTGTTGAGCAAGATCAATTCCACTACCTAGCACCACAACATCAATATCCTTTGATTCACGTTTCAGAAAAATATCACGCACATACCCGCCTACAACAAAAGCCTCTTGATTCAGGGCCTCTGCTTCTTCTGCAATAACAGAAAATATGCGGTGTTGTAAGTGTTTTTTCATCTGTTGCTTTTCAGGGGCTGCAAAGATAGGCCTATTTACCTATAAAGAAAAGGTTGTGCAACCGTTTATCGCAGTGATTAAGGCCTTATTATCTGTATTAATCCACCTTTCTGGAGTTTGATAATTGAAGATGGTGGATGCCTCTGACGGTCATCTTTACGCCAATTTACGATGTAATCAACTGCTGATCTAATTTCTTCACTCACTTCCTGATATATTGCCGGTGCCGGAGAGCCACTTATATTAGCAGAAGTAGATACCAAAGGTTTTCGAAGGACGCCGATCAGGTTTTTGCAAAATTCATCATTAGTAACACGAATGGCAACGCTGCCATCTTCGGCAATTAATTCAGGTGGTAGATTTCTTGCTCCATCATAAACGATCGTCAGAGGTTTATCTGTGAATTCAATCAGTGGCCATGCTTGCTCGGGAATCTCTTTTACATAGGTAGAAAGTCGTGCTTCCAGATCAACCAATAAAATCATTGTCTTGGAATCTGCACGCTTCTTTATTTCATAGATTTTTTTTACAGCTTCCGGATTTGTTGCATCGCAGCCTAGTCCCCAGACTGTATCCGTCGGATAAAGTATAACACCACCGTTCTTTAAAACCGCAAGTGACTTTTTTATTTCTGCTTTTACTTGCTCGTTCATTTTTTCGAATAATAAATTTTTCCGACCTCAATAGAATGTGCACACTTAAAGTGTGTCATCGGACAAGATCTATAGCCATGTAATCCGCAAGGTCGGCAATTTAATTTTAAATCAGTTTCTATAATTCTTGACGTATCTGAAAGCGGACCAAAACCAAATCGCGGAACTGTTGAACAAAACACTGCAGTAACAGGCGCGTTTATAGCACTTGCCATGTGCATTGGTGCAGAGTCGTTGACATAGTTCATCTCTGAACTTTCCATTAATGCTGTTGATTCCAGAAAAGATAATTTACCGGCAAGGTTTGTGATCTTTTCATTTCCGCTTTTAGATATGATCTCATCACCGAGTTTTGATTCCGCATTTGAACCGAGAAGATAAATAACAGTTTCCGGAGAATCGCTTTTGTATCTCTGAACTAATTCAATCCATTTATAAGCAGGAAGTGTTTTTGTAAACCAAACAGAACCGGGTGAGATCGTTATAAATTTTTCTTTTGTAAATTTCGCAATTGAATTTTTGTCAGTTATAGAAGGGTATAAGCGTGGTTTTGAAATTTTATTGTCTGTAAGATGACTGATCAGCAATTGATTTCTTTCAACCTCATGTGAACCGGTTCCAATAGGATGTGGAAATTTCTTATTGTAAAAAAGACTTAAAGGATTTTTAGAATAACCGATTTTTTCTTTTGCACCTGATAGAATTGTAAGCAGACCTGTACCGGCAAAACGCTGTAAGTTAATTACAATATCAAATTTTTTTTCTCTTACCAGGTTGATCAGACTGATCAGGTTATTGAATTTCTTTTCTTTCTTGTTCCAGATCAAAACTTCTTTTAGAAAAGGGTGTCCGGACAACAAGCCTTCATTACCTTTTCTTACAACGATGCTGATCTCCGACTGCGGAAGAGTAGAATGGATTTTTTCCAGTAAGGCTGTTGCAAGAATAACATCACCGGTAAACGCAGTTTGAATGATCAGAAATTTCATCTATAATTTTTGATAGAATAATTAAGCGGAAACTCCATATTCACGCAATGCAGAATTAAGTGAAGTTTTTTTATCTGTACTTTCTTTTCTTTTACCAATTATCAATGCACATGGAACCTGATATTCACCGGCAGGATATTTTTTAGTGTATGATCCGGGAATGACGACAGATTTAGAAGGGACTTTACCTATGAATTCAATTGGATTCGGACCGGTTACATCAATTATTTTTGTAGACATTGTCAAGACAACATTTGCACCAAGTACAGCTTCAGATTCCACATGAACACCTTCTACAACTATACAACGTGAACCAATAAAGCAATTATCTTCAATGATTACAGGAGCTGCCTGTACAGGTTCAAGCACACCGCCAATTCCAACGCCTCCGCTTAAGTGAACATTCTTGCCGATCTGTGCGCACGAGCCTACCGTTGCCCAGGTATCCACCATAGTTCCTTCATCGACATAAGCGCCTATGTTTACATAGGATGGCATCAGAATTACACCTTTTGACAAATAGCTTCCATAGCGTGCAATTCCATGTGGCACGACACGCACACCTTGTCCTGCATAGTCAGTTTTTAATTTCATCTTGTCATGAAATTCCATTGGACCCGAATGTAAAGTTTCCATCGGTTGAATTGGGAAATAGAGAATAACTGCTTTTTTGATCCAGTCATTTACGATCCAGCCACCGGAGGCAGGTTCAGCAACACGAATCCGGCCTTTATCTAATTCTTCAATGATGTTTCTGATACATTCCTGAGTGTTTTTTTCTTTTAAAAGCTCACGGTTTTCCCATGCTTTCTCGATGATCTCTTTCATAAAAAGGACTCCTTTATTTGAAAGCAAAGGAAAGTCTCAATACTGAAACTAACAATACTTTTCTTTACTGTTTCTGAGCAAGTATTCAGTCAGTTTGTTGATTCGTTGTATAGGTAAATTTGATGCAAAATCATATTTTTGGGCTATATTTGCCAAATGGGAAGAATTATGGCGATTGATTATGGAACCAAGCGTGTTGGTATAGCCGTAACCGACCCTAACAAGATAATTGCTACTGCATTAGATACCGTACATTCGAAGGATATCATTGAATATTTGAAGAAGTATTTCAGTTTAAATGAAGTTGAATTAGTTGTTGTCGGCGAGCCCAGACAAATGAACAATACCGCTTCTGAGGTTACACCGCAGGTAGAGCAGTTTGTCAAAGCTGTAAAAAAAGCGTTTCCGGAAATGTCGATTGCAAGATTTGATGAGCGTTTTACTTCCAAGATGGCAGAACAGGCAATACTCATGAGTGGAATCAAGAAGATGGAGCGTAGGAATAAAGCTTTAGTAGACCAGACCAGTGCAGTAATTATTTTGCAGTCGTATATGAATGCAAATCAGATTTGAAAATTGAGTTTTTTATGATATATCCAATTATCGCTTATGGAGATCCGGTGTTAAAAAAGAAAGCACAGGATATTGATAAGAATTATCCGAAGTTGAAGGAATTGATCGATGATATGTTCGAAACAATGTATGATAGTAGTGGAGTAGGGTTGGCAGCTCCGCAGATCGGATTGTCAATTCGGTTGTTCATCATTGATGGTTCGCCATTTGAAGAAGACCCGGTAAAAGATTTCAAAGAAGTTTTTATTAATGCAGTGATCAAAGAAGAAACAGGTGACCTGTGGAAATTCAATGAAGGGTGTTTGTCGATTCCATCAGTCCGTGAAGATGTTCAACGGAAACCTGAAGTGTATATCGAATATTATAATGCCGACTGGAAGCTTCAGAAGAAAACATTTGATGGTATGGCTGCACGTATTATACAACATGAATATGATCACATAGAAGGGATATTGTTTACTGATAGAATATCACCGCTGAGACAACGATTAATCAAGAAAAAACTCTCTAATATTTCGCAAGGAATAGTAGATGTAGATTATAAAATGAAATTTCCTGTCCGTTCACGTAGTGCAAAATAATTAATATTAATGAAAATGATCAGACCACTTTTGGTTTTAGTTGTAGTACTTTTTCTTGGAGCATGTTCTTCGGAGAAAGATAAACTTATTGCGCAGATAAAAAGTGCTGAGTCCGGACTGATGAATGACACTACTCTGATAGTAAATATTGAAAAGGGAAAAGCAGTTAAAGAAATGTACTTGAAATTCGTAGAACTTTATCCAAAAGATACGATGAGTGGTAGTTATTTATTTAAGGCTGCAGATCTTTCGAATAGTATGCGAGATCCGAATACAACCGTAGAATTGCTTGGTCGCTTATTGCTTAAATATCCGGATCATCCCCGTTGTGCTGCTGCGCTTTTTATGCAGGCATTTGTCTATGATACAGAATTGCATTCTCCTGAATCAGCGAAAGCAAAGTATAAAGAATTTGTTCAGCGTTTTCCAAACGATCCATTAGCTCCAAGTGCTCAGTCAACATACGAACAACTTGAAATGGGAATCAGCGATGAGGAACTGGTAAAGAAATTTCAGATGATGAATGACTCGTTGAATAGCTCAAATTAAAAAATAATTTCTCGCAAATTTCGCAGATAAAAAACGCAGATAGTTCAACATTATTTAATTTCAACCCCTACTTCAGGTCAAGGGTCAAGGGTCAGGGTTTTAAGCGAGGTTTTTATTATGGAGCAAAACAAATGATTCCATGGTCTCCTTGTGAACTTTGTGGCTCTCTGTGTTTATTTTTTACTGTTCAAACTCTAATCGAAGGTTTTTCTCTAACTCATCCAACGTAACATTCAACTGGATCTGTCCTTCTTTTGCAATTGAAATATCACCGGTCTCTTCTGACACTGCCAATGCAATTGCATCACTCTGTTCTGTAACACCAATTGCTGCCCTGTGACGCATTCCTAAATGAGCCGGAAGGTCAACGTTCTCAGTAACGGGTAGCACACAACGCGCAGCCTTGATCTTATTGTTCACAATAATGATTGCACCATCATGCATCGGAGAGTTTTTAAAGAAGATACTTTCAATCAGACGTTGTGAAATATCGGCATCCATTGTATCGCCTGTATTCGAGAAATACTTGAGTTGAGATGATTTTGCGAGAACGATAATAGCGCCGGTACGGCTTTTCGACATCTGTCTGCAAGCTTTTACAATCGCAGTAATATCTAGCGGTGGATTTTTCTCATTCTGCCAGTTCCATGGCAAAAATTGTTTGGTGAAATTATTTTTCGAAAGAATATTGTTTGTTCCAAGTACAATTAAAAACCGCCGCACTTCCTGTTGGAAGACGATGATCAATGCAATAAAACCAAGACTGATGAATTGACCAAGAATTGTTCCCAGTAATTCCATGTTCAGGATCTTTACACAGATCCAGTACAATGCATACACTGTGAGTAAGCCAATGAAAATATTGATTGCAACTCCACCACGTAGTAGGTTGTATAATTTGTACAGAAGAAATGTCACAATAGCAATATCGATCAGGTCAATGAGCCTGATGGTGAGAAAGCCGATGTGGAAGATGTCCATTTTTTTGAGATTCTTATTTTGTTATTCGTTATTTCTTATTTCTTATTTCTTTTTTCTTTTTTCTTTTTTCTTTTTTGCGAATTACGACATTGCAAAATTGCCACATTTTATTCAACCTTTCGATATTGTTCAACAAGAGTTATCACCTGTTTTGCTTCAATAACATCATGAACTCTCAGGATGGATGCATTATTTAATAGTGCGAAAGTGTTTAGAACGGTCGTGCCGTTTAATGCATTTCCGGAATCAACTTCAAGCACTTTAGTTACCATTGACTTTCTGCTTATTCCGGCCAAAATAGGAAGTCTGAAATTGGTGAAGACATGCATATTTTTCAGCAAGGAATAATTCTGGTCTATCGTTTTTCCAAAACCAAATCCGGGGTCAATAATAATTTGATGGACGCCTAAAGATTTCAGTTCAGCTATTTTTTTATCCAGATAATTCCATACTTCAAGAACGATATTGATATTTTCGGATTTGGTATGCATTGATCTTGTCGTACCGGGAATATGCATTAGAACATATGGCAATTTTAAATGAGCCATAGTTTCGAACATCTTATCATCATGTGTTCCGCCACTAATGTCGTTTATAATTGCAGCGCCTTGTTCTGCAGTTTTTATTGCAATGCTGCTATAGAATGTGTCAACTGAAATGATTGCTTTCGGAAACTCTTTCAGAATGACGGGAATAGCTTCTTCAATACGGTTCCATTCTTCTGATTCGCTGATCAATTCGGCTCCCGGACGGGTCGATTGAGCACCTAAATCCAAGATATCAGCACCATTGGAAAGTAGAAATTCAACATGATGAAGTAAACTTTTTTCCGAGGAATATTTACCGCCATCAAAAAAGGAATCGGGAGTTATATTTACGATTCCCATAATGGCCGGTGTTGATAAATCTAGAAGCCGTCCACGGCAGTTTAAGGAGAAATTCATCTTTAAAAATGTATCTTCGCAAGCGTTCATTAAAGGGTCTTTGATCATTAATTTCCGTACGAAAATACACAATCAAACAACAAATGAAATCAGAAGCCGAAATTTCAATACCGGCAAAAGAAATGAATAAAAGTACTTCAACTCATTATAACGAGATCATTGTCCGCTGTAAAGATCTTTTCATCAATAAAATGAAAGATTACGGAACAGCGTGGCGGATTCTCCGGTTGAGTTCGATTACTGATCAGATCTTTATCAAGGCCCAACGGATCCGTAGCATAGAGGAGAAGGGTATTCAAAAAATCAACGACACAATTGATGGTGAGTTTGTCGGAATCATAAATTATTGCGTGATCGCATTGATCCAGATTGAAATGGGAAGTGAAGAGAATCTGGAAATGCCTGCTTCAGAAGTAACCCATCATTTTGAATATCATGTCAAGAAGTCAAAGGAACTGATGGAAGATAAGAATCATGATTATGGTGAGGCGTGGCGCGGTATGCGGACCAGTTCAATGACAGATCTGATCCTGATGAAACTGCTTCGTATCAAACAGATCGAAGATAATAAAGGAAGTACACTTGTAAGTGAAGGCATCGATGCCAATTATTACGATATAATTAATTATTCCGTTTTCGCATTGATAAAACTGGAATCAGAAAACTAAAATCAACTTATGAAAATTCTTGCTCAGATCTCGCGATTACTTGTCGGAGTTTTATTTATCATTTCCGGATTTATCAAGGCCAATGATCCATTAGGTTTTTCGTATAAACTAGATGAGTATTTTGAAGTGTTCGATATGCCTTGGCTGAAGTTCGCTTCCCTTGCTTTGGCCATTGGAATTTGCGCCTTTGAGATCGGCTTAGGAGTTGCACTTTTGCTGGGTGCTAAAATGAAGTTTACTGTATGGTCACTGTTATTGATGACAATATTCTTTACGTTCCTGACATTCTATTCATGGCATTTTGATGTTGTAAAAGATTGCGGTTGTTTTGGAGATGCCTTGAAACTGACGCCTTACCAGTCATTCATGAAAGACGTTGTTTTGCTCATCCTGATCTCATTTATTTTTATCAAGCGAAATGAAATAAAACCACTATTTGGTGAAACCGCTTCTACCTATGCAGCATATGCCGGATTCATAGCTTCATTCTTTTTTTCTATGTACTGCTACATGCATTTACCGATAATCGATTTCCGGCCTTATGCAATTGGTAAGAGTATTCCTGAAGGAATGCAATTACCTCCGGATGCAAAGAGAGACAGTGTAGTAATGGTTTTTATCTATGAAAAAAATGGAAAGCAACTTGAGCTAAATATGGATCAACTATCTACTATCGATGATACCTATAAATTCATCGACAGGAAAGACAAGGTCATTGTTGAAGGTGACAAAGCAAAGATCCATGATTTCACAATAAATACAGTTGATGGTTCTGATATTACTGAAGATGTACTTAAACAGTCAAACGTTTTTCTGCTTGTAGCTTACGATATAAATAAGTCAGATGAAGATGTACAATCACAAGTAAATGACTTCGTGGCGCTTTGTCAGAAGTCAGGAATTGAATTCATGGGACTTACTGCCTCCGCTCCAAAGGAAGTAGAAGATTTCAGACACAAACATAACTCAATTTTCGATTATTACTTTACCGATGGTACTACTCTAAAGACCATCGTTCGTTCCAACCCCGGACTTGTATTACTTCAGAATGGCGTTGTAAAAGGTATGTGGCACCACAACGATTTTCCGACGTTTGATGAGGTGAAGAAGACTTATTTGAGTAAGTAAATGAAAAGTGAAAAGTGAAAAGTGAAAAGTGGCGGTTGCTCTGAAGGGTAAAACTCTCAAGACGCAGAACTCTATTTTTCACTTTTCACTTTTCGTTTTATAATTCCTGATCTTGTTTCTCAAAAAACTTCCAGATCGGATCATTCGGAACAGGAGCAGTGATATGAATCTCTTCTTTTTTTACCGGGTGAGTGAAACGAACATGACGAGCGTGTAGGTGAATGGAACCATTTTCATTTGAACGGTCAAAGCCGTATTTCAGATCACCTTTGATCGGGCAACCGATAGATGCTAGTTGTACGCGGATCTGATGATGACGACCGGTGTGCGGAGTGATTTCAAGCAGATAGTAGTTATCTGATTTACCAATTATCTTAT
>JAYUWA010000482.1:0-11298 GCA_043753795.1 Bacteroidota bacterium
TGAATTGACTTGTAAGGTTTAGTAGTTAATTCAATACTCTCCCTTCCCCAAAAGCCTTTCTTAGCCTCTGCAAACGCACGCAAATGAGAACAACGCTACTTTTCTTAGCATTATTAGTTTCTAAGGTTTCTTTTAGTCAGGACATGCTTGGAGTGTCTAATGGAAATTATGCCGGTAATTCCGGTATGGCTATGAATCCGACTGCCATGTTATTGATGCCATATAAATGGGAACTGCAGATCGTAAGCTTTAATTTATCGGTCGATAATAATTTTGTCGGAATGCCGAAGCGAAAAATATTGGGCCGAACAGAGGCAATGAATAATGAACCGTATGGTGGATTGAATTTCTATACGAACAGTCGCGACAAGGCTGCGAACATGCATTTAGCACTTGGCTTGCCTGCTATTATTTTTCGTTTCAAAGACATGGCTATTGGTGCACACATGACGATAAGAAATGATCTGAGTGTTCATAATGTTTCTTCCGATCTTGCAATTCTTGCATACAAAGGAATGGATTATAAATCAATTCAGGGTAGAGATATTGAAGTTGATGGGATGCGAATCGGAGATCTGACTTTTATTGAAACTGCTATTTCATTCGGAAAACAATTAAGCAAAAGTGAATCAAGGAAATGGCTTGCAGCAGGATCATTGAAATACATTACAGCATTTCAAGGTTCGTATGCAGGTATTGATAATGCCAAACTTAGAATTGTAAATGACAGTACACTTTACATTACAAAAATAAAAGGCAGTATTGATTATTCATATATAGAAGATCCGGCTGATCTTTTGCGATTCAGGTGTACTGGATTCGGAGTTGATCTGGGTACACAGTATGTTTCAAATCCATTTACACAGAAGTATGCAAATGGTCGTCCGATACCAATGAAAAAATATGATTACAGAGTCGGTGTGTCTTTGATGGACCTGGGATTTGTCCGCTTCGGAAGAAATGCACATGCAATGGATTTCAATACTGATGAATTGAACTTTGATAATTTGCAGAATACACAAGTTAATGGTACTGCCGGTGTTGATTCGCTCATTTATGCAACAGTTATGAATGGAACTGCGGTTAAAAACAGTTTTGTAATGTCGTTACCTACCGGTATTAGCGTACAATTTGATCGATGTTTAAAGCCTCGTTGGTATTTAAATATGACAGCGATTCAAAGGGTTCCTATGCCTATGGCAAGAGTCGATCGCCCCAACATGCTTGCCGCTACTATCCGCTATGAAACGCCGTTTTTTGAAGTGGGCTTTCCTTATAGTTTTTATGATTATTACCGTCACAGGTTAGGATTGGCAATGCGCTATCATATTTTCTACATTGGAACCGACAGGATGGGCACATTTATAAGTGATCGTTTTGCGGGCGATGATATAACAGGCGTTGATCTGTATTTTGGATTAAAGTTAACCAGCATTGATCTTAAGCGAAAAAATAAAGCACGATCGCATGTTGGATGTGCGGCTTATTTTTAAGAAGTAGAGAGATTGCAGATTTCGGAATGCGGATTTCGAAATGATGCTTCGGGTTTTGTTTGGAATGCCGGAATTTTTTTAACTTTGATTAAAAGTTAAACAAAAATTCCACAAACATGAAACTGAAAAAATTACTTCTAAGTCTTATTCTTATCATCTCATCTGCGCAAAATTCAACGGCACAGGTTGTTTATTGCGAGCCTACCTTCAATCAAGGATGCTTTAATTGGAGTAATCGGGAAATCTCAATAGATAGTATCCAATGGACATTAGGACTTACTGATTGCGCCATTTCTGATTACACAACAATGTCTACAACTTTATTAAAAGGAGTAGCAACACCAATGACCGTTTTGAATGGCGCATGGTGTGGGGTAGGGGTATGGATAGATTATGATCTTAGTGGAGATTTTGATTCAACCGAAAATCTGTATTATCAATACACAGCCGGTGACCCACAGACATACAGTTTCTTGATCACAATACCGAATACGGTTCCCGATGGTGCATATAGAATGCGTGTTATTGCAGGTTGGGGGACCGATTGCTTTACAGTAAGCGCAAACGGTTATGGTGCATGTGGAATCTACGAGTATGGAAATTTCAATGATTTTACTGTAAATATTACTTCTAATGTTGGAATAAAGGAGGATGAATTAAGTAGTTTTAATTTATACCCCAATCCGGCAAATACCGATATAAATGTGATTTTTAAATCGGATAATATTGGAGAAAAGTATTCAATTATTGATCCATCAGGAAAAGTTGTTCTTAATGGAACAATTAACTCGGTTAATTGTTCCATCAACATCAATAATTTGGCAAATGGGACTTATTTAATCCTTCTTAAGGATAAAGTAGGTGGATCTTTTCGAGTAATGAAGGATTAACTTCTATTTTTTTGAATAAAAAAGCATTCTTGTCGGAGTGTTCTTTTATCGAAACAGTGGCATACTAATTTATTGATATTATGACCGACTATGTTTAGTCTTTCAATAAATAGTATGAACAAATGTGAAACTTTAGAAACACTTTATGATCGGCACGTTCGGGCGGTTTATGGTGCTGCATTAAAATATTCTTCGAATATTGCTGAAGCTGAAAAAATTGTGTGTGACGTTTTCAGGAATTTAAACCTGGAGGAAATTAATAACCTTAAAAATATTTCAATCTGTCATTTCTTAGTTTCAGAAACAATAAAGCTTTGCCGAAAAGAAAAGAGGGAATTCAAATTGACAGATGGACAAGATGAAAAACCATCATTGATAAATAAAATAATATATCATCAGAAATCCTTGGATGATCTCTGCAATGAGAACAAGCAAAGCAGATGGGAACTTTTCAAGGAAGTCAGGAATGAGCTTCAGTCAAGGTCGTAAAGAGGTGATGGGGGTTTGTTTACAAGTTTCAAGTTAGCTTCTTAGGCTCCTATTAAACTAACCTAAAACTTGTAAACAGATAACCTGATAACCCAATTACCCACACTCGGCTCACTTCTCCACAAAATACATATCAATTTCCCCTTTTCCTTTCGCCTGAATTTTTCCTCTGTGTTGAAATTTGAATTGATCCTTTACCATTTCATAAGTAGTTCCGGAAATATTTACTTTTCCGATCTCGCCACTACTTTCCATTCTACTGGCAGTATTTACAGTATCGCCCCAGATGTCGTATGCAAACTTTTTAACACCAACAATTCCTGCAACAACAGGTCCTGTATGAACACCAATACGAATTTCGAAAAATAACTGTCCTGCAGCCGTTTTTTTAGCTTTATGTGCATCCATAAATTCCCGCACTTCTATAGCAGCATTGACAACGTCTATTGCATGCGTCTTGTTAGGTGTTGGTAAACCACCGGCAGCCATATAGGCATCGCCGATTGTTTTTATCTTCTCAACACCATACTTTGTCATGATATGATCGAAGGCAGAAAAGCACTCGTTGATCTCACTGACTAATTCCTTCGCGCTTAATTTTTCAGAGAGTTGAGTAAAGCCTTTAAAATCGGTAAACATTACCGAGATAAGATCAAAACTTTGTGGCTGTGCTGTTCCTGTCAATTTTAATTCTTCAGCTGTTTCTTCCGGAAGAATGTTCAGCAGCAACTCATCACTCCGTTTTTTCTCTTTGCTGATCTTGTTTCGTTGGCCAAAAAAGATGAATGCAAAACATCCTACAACTAAGAATCCACCGACAAAACTATTTCTGATTAATTTCTGACGTTTGATCGTTTGGTCCTGAATGACTTTATCTTTCGTAAGTAAATTAATTTGCGACTCCTTTTTTTCTAAATCGAATGTAAACTGAAGTGTTCCTAGTTTTTTATCAGTGTTGATGTTGTAGATCGTATCCTTTATCGACAATAATAGATTCTGATATTTGAATGCATTTGAGTAATCATTCTTTCGAGCGTAAGCTTGAGCCAAACCTTCATATGCATCTTTCACTTCAGAGTTTGCATTCAATGATTTTCCGATCTCTACTGCTTCAAGAAATCTTTTAATTGCAAGTCCCAGATCTCCTTTTGTTAAATACACTTGTGCTAACCCTACAAGCGATTGAGTTTTGTCAAGTTTAGTATCCAGCTTCTCAGAAATATTCAACGCTTCCATATGCGTGTCAACAGCTTTTGAATACTCTTTCTGTCTGACATACACCCGACCAAGATAATTTAAGGCATACGGGAGATCTTCTGTACCGGCATACGCTTTTTGAGCCTCATTGAGGTATACCATTGCTGTGGAATCATCATTCAGTCGGTAATACAATTCTCCAAGATTGACCGAAGATGTTCCAATCATATATTGGTCATTGATGGTTTTGCTCAGAGTATATGCACGTGTAAAATTATCGATCGCCTTTTTGTAAGTAGCAGGCTTATTCAGATAGATCGCACCTATATTTGTAAGCGATGTTACTATTCGCAATGTGTCATTTACTTCTTCCGACATTTTCAATGATTGTAAATGCAGTTCAAGTGATTTGCTATCGTCGCCTTGATTAAAATAAACAGCACCTTGATTACTTAACATGTTCGCAACTCCAACCTTGTCGCCACTTGACTTATACACTTCAAGAGCTTTTTGCCATGTATTGATGGCGTCAATATAATTCCCTTGCAGATAATATGCGATACCCATATTTTTCAGTGCAAGTGCTAAACCGGGTTTGAAGTTTATTTTTTCTGCAAGAGTTTTTGAAGAGTTTGCAATTTTAATTGAAGTATCCGGAGCATCATTAAAGTAACTCTTGCTTAAAGCATTTAAAACAGTTACTCTGGTTGTGTCTGCAAGATCTGTTTTTAATAATGCTTTTAAGCTGTCAGAATTGCTGGCAGGGATATTTTGATTACTGAATAAAAAACTGATTAAAAAGAATAGAATAAACCAATGTTTTTTGTTTATCATTTCTGTTGGAATTTGGGTGTGGTTGGTAAATCTAATAAATTTTACCGGGATTTTATAGATTCTGTTTTAACTTCTTTCAATATCAGAAGAAAACAACTACTTTGTAAAGATGAAAATCTACCAATTGTTTATTTCAGTTTTGTGTTCAGTATGTCTCTCTTCAATGCCACTGAAGGCAGAAGAAACGACAATACCGGATACTGTTAATGTAGGTATTTACATTACGAGCATTCACGATATCGACTTTCGGCAAAAGGAATTCTCAGTAAATCTTTGGCTATGGTTAAAATACAGAAACCAAGATTTTGACTTCATGAAAAATCTTGAAGTTCCAATGGCCAAGTCCGTCGAAAAATCTTATGCAACTGTTGATACTCTTGATGATGGCAGGATCTATCTCTTAATGAAGCTTCAATGCGTAATGAAAGGGACTTGGGAAATAAATAACTTTCCATTCGACAGACAAAAATTACGTTTTACAATTGAGAATTCAATGTATGATTCCAAATCACTGGTGTTTTCGGAAGATTCGGTTGGTGAACATTACGGAAAGGATTTTTTAATGGGATGGGAGAAAGATAGTTTTAACATTAAAACTGAAATGAGACAGTATGGAACTGCTTTCGGAGATCCTGAACTCGATAAGCCTGAATCAGAATACAGCAGCTACAAAGCAACAATTGTTGTTCACAGAAATTCATGGGAAATGTTTTTTAAAATCTTTCTTGGAATGTACATTTCATTTTTGATCGCAACCATTTGCTTTTTTGTACACCCTGATAATATGGAATCGCGTCTTGCCTTAAGTGTTGGTTCTTTATTTGCAGTCATAGGAAATAAATATATTATTGATTCCTCACTTCCGGAATCGAATACATTTACAATGGTTGACACTTTGCATGGATTCACACTACTTTATATCTTTTTAGTCATCGCTTCTTCTGTTTATACACTTCGACTTGTACGGAAGGGATTTGAAATCAGCGCTGAAAAGCAGAACAGACTTATGGGATCGTTACTCTTTCTTGTTTATTTTGTTTTAAATACATGGGTGATACTTTCAGCTTATTCTGTCGTTAACTGAACAGAGTGAAAATATTATTGCCCAAATTTTAAAGTCTAGCATTAGTAGTAGCAAATAAAAGAGCTCATATCCTATATTTGATATGAGCTCCTTTTAAAGAAAGGAATTTCAGGTATTATCTACCTATCAATCTCTGACTAATACAAGTCGTTTGACTTCTGTGATATCATTAATAGTGCATCTTACAAAGTACACTCCTTCAGTCCATGATTCACATTTTATTTCATAAGAATAATCACCTTCTGAAATTTGCTCATCGCTGACAACGGTTGTCACAAGAGATCCTGATATGTCATACACCTCAATATTAAGTGAGGTTGCTTCATAAGCATTCAAGGAAATTTTTGCAATGCCCGCAGTAGGGTTAGGATAGAGGCTAATTCTATTCAAATAGTCTGAAGGTTCAACGACTGAACGTAAGCGAACTGCAACATTTGCAGGACAACTACCATTCTTTCCGCTAATGATATTTGTGATTACGTTAGTTACAGTACTGTAATATGTTGAAGTTTGCCCATTAATTAAACCTTGACCGAGTAACCTATTTGCCTCTGCAAGAATTTGATTGATAGTCCATCCATTAAATGGAGCAGCGGTATAAATTAAATCTCCATAAGTTACTGTAAAACCTGCAGAGAAATTTGGCATCATCTTGTCGAATCCTATATTTAATGTTAAGGCAAGTGTTTTGGAAGCGAGCGTATTGCTGTATTGAGGTCCAACTGTTCCGCATGGAAGTGTAGAGTACGTAACATTAGTTGATCCTTTTGGATTTATGTAGTTAGCATTTGGTAATTGAGTTGCTGTCCCTCCGGCAGGCAGATAATTTGTAATTGCATGTGCACAATTAAAAGTTAGAGTTCTGCCATGACTACCGATTGTGATCCCATTAGGAAAGGCACTTGCGAAATATGGATATAGCCAAACATTTGCAACGTTTCCGCCATTTGGTGGCGCACCCCATCCGCCGATTTCTGCGTCTGTATACTCATTCAGATTTCCGCAAAGATAAGATGGCTCTGTAATGAATATTGTTCGAGTAGTTGTACATCCTAATGCATCAGTTACTGTTACTGTATATCCCGATCCTCTGGCATTAAGTCCGGTGGCAGTAGCAGTCGTTTGCACAGGAGATGTATTCCATGAATAAGAATATGGAGCAGTACCACCTGACCCTGTTGCTGTTGCAGATCCATTGGTTGCATGCCAGTATGTTGCATTTGTTTGTGAAGTTGTACAGTTTACTGTTGATGGAATGTTAGTTATTAATACAGACCTTGTTGCTGTGCATCCTTTTGAATCGGTTACTGTAACTGAATATGTACCGGGAACTAGTGGAGAAATGCTTGCAGTCGTTTGATTTCCTGGAGTCCATAAATACGTATAAGGTGTTGTACCTCCCGAGCCTGTTACTGATGCCGAACCATTACCTTGTCCGCACAATGCATTAGTTGATGTTATGGCCGTAGTAACCTGTACAGGATTGTTTAAAGTTACTGAAGTAACAGCTGTACAACCGTTTCCATCTGTAACTGTAAAACTATTTGTTCCCGCACTTACATTAAATGTTCCTGTTCCTGAATAAGGTGCTATTCCACCTGTAGCTGTAACAGTTACCCCAGATATTCCTCCATAACATACAATTGGTGCAGCTGTAGATGATGCAACAAGTAGAGTCGGTTCTGTAATAGTGATCGAAGTATTGCCCGAACAACCATTTGCATCCGTTACAGTTGTATTGAATGAACCTGCCAATACTGTGAAAGTTCCGGTTCCTGAATATGGCGGAGTTCCGCCAATTGATGATATGGTTATTTGAGTATAATTACCATAGCAAAGGATTGGAGTTGCGCTTGCCGTGGGTTCCACTTCTGTTGGCTCTGTAAGTGTAATAGTAGTTGTTGCAGAACATCCATTCGCATCTGTTACAGTGTAGGAATAAGTTTCGGCACCTTGAGAAAATGTACCGGTGCCTACATATGGAGCAGTTCCGCCCGTAGCTATAACATCAACGCTGGTTACATCTTTGTTGCATAGTATAATTCCGGCATTTGCAGTTACGGTTAATTCTTGACCGACAGTCAACACTCCAGGTTCATACACCAAAATATAATTTGCAGGAGTATCAGCCTGAATAAGATCGCCTGGAATAATCTGATAGCTTCCGCTTGCAAGATTTCCTGATCCGACATTCGCATTCATGTTGTCCAAAATGGTAAAGGTTGGTCCGCTTGCTACTACATTACTGTCTGCATCTTCGTATTGGTAGATGGAGTTAGTGAAGCTATAAGCAGGTTGAATACCATTACATCCTGCAGTTGCATCGTTTGCTTTTACTGTAAGAGTTTCAGGAACGATCGTAAGAGTTCCAAGGCTGTAAGAGATATCAAAGTTTTCTGATAACAATACACCCGGAGCAATGACCCAGTTACCCACCGTGATCCCTGTGATCATGTTCATGGAAGTATACCCTACAATTGAATCATTCGGATCACCATATACATCGAGTGAATCAACGATCAGTACTGCCCATTCATTTGATTCATCATTAAAGGTATTGCTGTTCACGGCTTGCTTACCATTCACGGCTTGTTTACCATTTACTGCTTGTTTACCATTCACTGCTGCTTTACCGTTTACTGCTTGCTTACCGTTCACAGCAGCTTTGCCATTTACGGCTTGCTTGCCATTATAAAGTACAGCATTGGTTGAATCGATGTGGTAATCGAAGATCGATGCCGGATGAACAGGAATATAATAAGTTGAGTCGAAAACAATACTGTTTACGGCTTGCTTGCCGTTCACGGCTTGCTTACCATTCACAGCAGCTTTACCGCTGACAAGGAAACTCATGTTCTGGAAATCTGCAGCACTCAGTCCGTTTACTGCTTGCTTACCATCGACTAGAACGATCGAAGTGGACATGGCTGATTGATGTTCTGTTTCCAGTGAATCATGGAAGACAAGTTGTTCCGATTGATCAATGTTGGATTGATCGTACACGTAGGTGAATTCAATTTCTTTTCCATTGATGGCATCACCGTAAACTAATGTCTTATTGTTCGGAGTGATCATGATCGGCATTCTATCAATGGTTAGTACACCATCTACAAATTGATAGTTGAAGATCGCAGAAAGTGCGAGCGACTGCGGATTGGAAATATCCGTCACCGCAGAGTGGCCGCGTCTGTAATATAAACCAATGTCAGAAGTGTTGACTGCATTTGTAGAATATGTGATGTCTGTCAGACCAAGCGTAGACAATGTTTGTCCTGTGTTTGCCATTGGAACATCATTGATCGTTACATCAAATGCATAGGCTGGAATGATCTCGCCATATTTTTTATTAACGCTATTGATAGTAATTTTTACATTTTGCGGAATAGTGCTGAGTAAGTAGATCGAATCACTTACACCACCATCCAATCCACTTGGTGCGATCGGCGGATTGTAAACGACTAGTGGTGGGTTACCTAAGAAATCAGGTAGACTTACAGTAATTTGATTGCCAACAACTGTTGCAGGAATCGTATCGTACTGGAAGATGACCGAGGCATCAGGAGAAATGTATTCACCATTGATAACAAGAGTGATTGGTTGTAAACCAGGTGTGAATGCAGAATCCGCTAAGTGATAATCATTGATGATCGGGAACGGATTAGCAAATGTCTGCAGTGCAGCATCGGCCTGAATGAATCCTGCTCCTGTTGCAACATCGTAGCCTGCAGCATCCATGTTTATGGCAGTAGATTTCAAGAGCGCTTTCATTTGAGCACCGTTGAAAGTTTCGCCTATATAATATTTTTCTTTTGCTTCAATTAAGAGTGCAGCCACACCCGCAGCATGCGGAGCTGCAGCAGAGGTGCCGAAGAAGTTCGGGAATTGATCGTTGTCGATATTCACACCACCGAAATTCACCGTCGTATTCACACCATTCGGTGCACAGAAGTCAGGCTTCTGTCTGTCGATACCATCAATAAGCACACCGCCTCTTGAAGAGAAGGATGCTACTGTTGGTGGATTCACGCCATAGGCAGGAGTGTTTTTGTACAACACTGCACCGATCGACATTGCGCTTTCAGCGTTAGCTTGTCCAATGACAGTTGCTGTTCCCTGATTGAATTCATTGATCACACCTTCACCACGGAAGATGACATATTTGAAACGAATGCTACCACTGCCACTTTTACGTGTAACAATGATATTTGCATTTACGGTAGCCTTCACAACGAATGGGAGGATCTCCAACGGATCACCATCGATGTTGTTACGGTTGAATCCAAACAGTCGAGCACCGAACTGATCGACAAGGAAGATGTCAAGATCATTCTGAGCACCGACGATCTCACCGATGGAGTAGAAGTCATCATCCCATTGAAGAGCGATCGTGTAAGTTCCTTTTGGAAGAGTTAAGCTTTGATAGAAATCACCGCCACCGAAATTGTGAGCCGCACCGGCATAACCGGCAGGAGCTAGAATAGGCGTGAAGGTCCCTTCATACGATTTTATTCCGAAGTTGCCGGCAGAAGTAAAGTAATTCACACCGGTAGCAGAAACATCTTCTACAGCTTGTGCAATGACACCATCACGGAAGAACGGTTCAGTGATGTATGTGATATCATCTACGATAACTTTACAGCCATCATCACGAAGTGCTTTGATACCATCAGCAAAGTTACCCGCACTGACGAAACCGGAACGGAACATCAGTTCCGCATTAGGAGCTACATCATGAATGATTTGCATCATGGCACGACCTTCATCAGTACCTGTACCATAAGGATATTCTTCAGAGAGAATAACGTCTTTATTATAATTTGGATTAGCAGCGCCCGGAAGATCGCCATTCTGAACATCACGTTCAGCCGGCGTCGGACTACCGAATTTAGTATTGTAACTATCAGACAGCACGCCCACTTTTACACCTTCACCGGAAACTTTCCAGGCTTGCTTGGCTTTATGTGACATCTGCGCTGAATCACCTTGTGATGTAGTTAATCCTGTTGAAGCAAACGCACTGCTTATTGGAGAATAGTATGGTCTAACATAATTGATCAGTAGTGGTAACGAGTCGAGTTTAGGTAGATTTGCAATAGGGAACATTCCTGTAATGATAAGAGTTGTGTCACCATTGTCAATGATGTTGTTCATGCCATAAGGAGAAGTCTGCAATAATGCCAGAAGAGTATTGTACTGGCCGATATTAGAAATTACTTCAATCAATACTTCGCCTTGAATATCATCAATAAGGAATATGTTATTTGTAGAAGTTGTATCTGCTAATGAATCGGGAAACGAATAGAGCTGAGTC
>JAYUWA010000483.1:0-3742 GCA_043753795.1 Bacteroidota bacterium
ATTCAACGCCTTATCATATTCTTTCAGCTTCGTGTATAATATTGCAAGACTACCAAGTGTCTTTGCTTTTACATCTACATCCGGGACCTGATCGATCTGATTTCCGGCACGCAACAAATAGTAGAGTGCCTTGTCATAATCGTCGAGCCAGTTGAAAGCATTTCCTAAAAGGAAAAAGGAATTCACCATTTCGGTTTTATTCTTTAAACCTTCAAAGATCTTCAACGCTTTCTTGAAATGTTCTACTGCATTTTCATAATCCTGCAGATAGATATATAGTTTTCCTAGTTCATTATAGCAATGTGCAATGCCTTCAGAATCTCCGATGTCAGTGTTGATCTTCAGACTTTGCAGAATATAATTCAATGCACTCGGACAATCTCCCAGTTTGAAATAAATGGAACTGATCTCTGTTAAACAATTCAGTTCACTCTGACGATCATCTAAATCACGGAAAAATAAGATCGCTTCATTGAAAGAACTGATCGACTGCTTGTAATTTTTGTTGATCAGATAACAAGACGCTTTTTCCTGAATGATGGCAGCCATGCCTGTTTTGTAATTGGCTTGTTGGGCAATAGACAGTGCGTCTTCAAGCAATGACATTGCCTGATTGACATTACGGCTGCGTAAAATACGCGCTCGTTGGATTAAAATATCTACACTTTCTATGGCCATATTAAAAATTCAGGTCGTTTTTGACACTGATATCCAATCTAATTATAGTGATTGATGACTAAAATGTTATTACGAATAGTCTCAATATCTTACAATAAAAAATCTCCAATAATCAATCATTTTTAGGGAGGGCGGTAAACTTCTTGCGGTTGCAAAGATAATAATCCCACAACAGGCTACGTTTGTAAATTGTTAACGGTCTTGTCTTTTGCTGCTTTTGTTGGGTTTCGTCCGGATAATTTACTCTCATTTTTCTGAAATCCCTATGTGCTTTTATTACAGCCAAAGCATCATCTTTACCATTTGTGATCAAGAACTTTATTGCAGCAATCAAGTCAAAAAACCGCCTTTTGATCAAAATTGATGAACGTTGTTCACCGGCGTTTTTATAGATCATTAAAAGATTGTTCCTGAAATTTAAATATGTCTTTCTTGGATTATTTTTAGCCAATGTCCCACCACCGACATGATAGATGGTTGATTGTCCACAATAGTATACCGAAAAGCCTTTCAACTGCATTCTCCAGCACAGATCAATTTCTTCCATGTGGGCAAAAAACTGTTCATCGAGGCCGCCAAGATTTTTGTATACATCAGCACGGACAAACATACACGCGCCGGTAGCCCAGAAAACCGGAATGCTGTCATCATACTGGTGGTTGTCGACTTCCAGGTCATTGAAAATTCGGCCACGGCAGAACGGATAACCTAGGTGATCGATAAAGCCGCCACCGGCTCCCGCATATTCAAAATGGTCTTTGTTATGATAGCTTAGAACCTTCGGCTGACAGGCACCAATTGTTTTATCGGCATCCATCATTGCTATAATTGGTTCTATCCATTTAGCAGTTACTTCTACATCGCTATTGAGCAAAACATAGTATTCTGCTGTAACATATTTTAACGCTTCATTATACCCTCCCGTAAATCCTTTATTAGTGGCATTTCTGATAATTCTTACAGAGGGAAACTGATCGGTTAAAACTTCAATCGAATTGTCTGTACTGCCATTGTCAGCAACAATCACTTCTGCCAAGGTTCCGCTATGACGAATTACACTTGGTAAAAATTCCTGTAATAATTTACTGCCATTCCAGTTGAGAATGACCACAGCGACTTTTGGCGTCATAATTTAATTCCGGCCGATAAAATCCGGTGCGGAATGCCGTAAAAATAACAGAAAAAAGTGAAGCGCACCCGAAAGCTAGTTTTTAAAGTTCTCTTTCGTTTGATTACCAAAATTTGATGGAAATTGCTTTTGATCCATATCAGGTAAAAATTGATCTTTCCTTCTTAATACAAGCTCCCAACGATCGTTTTGCAACTCTGTATTCAGATCTGAATGCAGTAACTTATAATTCTGCGATACCATGTCGGGCGAATAAAAAACAAACTTTTTGTTTGACTGCTTGCCGATCTTATAGTAGTGCCAGATCTCATATGGATAAGACTCAGGGTCATTGGTAACAACGATCGGATCAGTAGAAGGTGGACCATACTGCAGATAAACCCGGCCACGATCAGTCTGATACCCACGCGAATTTAATCCGGCATAAGAATTATTTACTTTCATCACTTGCAGCATATATTCTTCCCACGCTTTTTGCGGGTCCTGCGGATTCTGTTTGCTCCAGAAATAATAAAGGAACCTTTGCATCGATCTTACATCGCGGAGTTCCATCTGATTGGTTTCAATATTCACTTCCTGTGCCGTAGAAATAGGGTAGAGTACGTCTATCAGATAAACTAATGTATCCGGATTGGTGATGTTGGATACAAAAGTATTGGTGATATCAATATTATCGAAATCTTTTGTGACAACAGGTTGACGGATCAGATTAGATCTTTGAAAAAACATATGTGAAAATGCAAGTAATTTATTTTCTTTACTTATCACCTCAACATTGACATCATAATTGCCACTCGGTAAATTCTCTATCGGAAATTCAGCCAGTACTACATTTACTTTTTGTGCATTTTGTTTTTTCAAAAGAAAAAGATCGTCAAGGATTCTGTCATTATTACTGTTCGAAACATAATATCGGACTATGAATGGATCGTTGTTCGTACTTATCGTATTATAAATTTCAGCATAAAATCTTAATTTATTTATTGTACTTGGATAAAAAATGCCGGCATATGGAATGAGGTCATAGCCGTTTTTACTGTACAAGTTTGTATTACCGGTAGGAGTAAATGATTCCAATAGCACAATATCAGAAATCATCACTTTTTCTTTGTTGAAATCAATTTTGATCTCCTGACTTACTTTGTGTTCTTTATCAGATGTATTGAGATCTTTTAAAGTAAGTTCAATTGTATATATTCCATTTGCCAGATTAATCCGATGTTGATTGATAAAGTCAGGGATGAGTGAGTCTTTGGGGTCGATTTCCGGACTAAGTAAATTATACTTCTCAAAATGCACGATCTTTTCGCCGGATTTAAAGATCCATTTCACTTCAATTTTACTTTGAAGTTTTCCGGAAGGCAATTCTGCAAGCGTTGAGCTTCCACCCAGAACTTTTAAATACGTTTCCAGGTAAGGAGAACCTTCAGGATTATCGAACGTTCCGTAGCCCATAATAGCAGTCAGTTGCCCATGACTGAAATGAAGCGCTGAAAATGAAATGAATAGGAGGGTAAATAACTTTTTCATCAGGTATTAATTAGAGGTCGGCTTTCATTAACTTTGTTTGCAGACTAATGCTAAAATTACATAAAATTCGCAGCACTTAAAAATGGAATTCATTGGTTGGGGAAGTTTAACAATCAAATGACAAAGACTTGTGCAGGTGAATTTATTTGTGCTTTTTTGAGCTAAATTCTGATTAAAGCGCAACCTGACAATTTCAATGATTACAATAATCCTGCTTTATATTTTTTCCCTGAGCGTCTTTTTCGTTTTCTATTCTTATGTCTTGTTTCCATTTATTTTAAAATTGCTGGCAAGCGGAAAATCTTTTCACTTCGAAAAGGAAATGCAGCCAATTGGAGTGTCTGTGCTGATCTCTGCCTATAACGAACAAAGTGTTATCCGCGAAAAAATAAGATCTGTTCTGGA
>JAYUWA010000484.1:0-3739 GCA_043753795.1 Bacteroidota bacterium
AGACAACGGAGTAAATTCATCGGCACCTAAATCCGGCGACGTTCCGCTTCTTGTTTCACCGTCGATATCAACTGGAACAGAAACCAATGGAATACCCAGATCATTTACACTTGCACTTCCGGCATGCAGATCGGTCTGCGAAATATATTGCGGATTCGCTGAAACACTGTTTAATCCAACAGAATGATTCGTCTGCAGATCTGTAATGTCAACGATCGTATCGTTATCATAAACACCTATTGCAGATCCGTTTGTTGCATATAAATTATTGTAATCAAATAAAGTTACTGCTCCAATAGGAGTCGGTGAGATCTGAAATGCATAGTGAAATCCGGTATTGGTGAAATTATTATTCAAGATCTCAACATTTCCTGATCCTGTTCCTATAACCTCAACACAATATGCTCCTTGTGTCGGAGAATAAATGTTCACTGAGTTATGATAAACATTAACATATGTAGATTTATTTACCTCTATTCCGGATAAAAAGAATTGCCCGGCACAAACAACAAAATTATTGGAAACTAATGTTGGGCTACTCAACGTTCCTGCACATGTTTCAATAAAAATTCCGTATTCACCACCTGTCTCAGCGATTATTCTATTGCCGGAGATCTCTGTTCCAATTGATGTCAATGCATGAATACCTTCATATTGAGTGCTTGTTGTAGTTGTCATAATGTTATTATTTCTGACAACAGCATTCAATGCATTTGTAAGTGAAATTGACTGGCCACCTTGATCAACAAATTGATTATTTTCAATGATCACGTTTTTCACTCTGACAGAAGCAGAAATTCCGGTTAGATTGATTCCATAAGATCCGCCTGAAAAAAGATTGTTTCTGAAAGTCGTAAGTGAATCAAGTGCTTGCGCAACGGGTTGCCTAACCAAACTACTGTTTAACGTCGTAAACGTATACGGACTTGCCTGAACAACACAATTTGTGATCGAAAAAGCTCTTGAGTTCGATCCCATAAATACGACTGTCCTGTAGGTCTGTGTCCCCGATCTTTCAATCGTAAGTTTATTGAAACTAATAAAATCAGCGCCGTTCACAAAAATTGTGAAATCACTACTAGAAGAAGCTGACGAAGAATCTGTGATAATTACACTCGTACTATCTCCTGATTCAGACTGGAAAGTAACTGTATTTGTAAATGAAGTTCCTTGAATTTCATTCAGGAAAATTTTTCCGTTATATGTTCCTGGTCTGATATTAAAAACAACTGGACCACTAACTCCTGCCTGGGCTGCAGTTAATGCATCAGAAATTGTGTTGTAGTCGGGCGATGTTCCGCCAATTGTATACGAACCACTCAACTGAGCCTTTGCAAGGCCGCTTATGGAAAGGTATACTAATAATAAGAATGTAATTTTTCTATTCATGATTGTGTTGGTTTAGAGAGGTTATAGTCAGATGAAAGTAAAGTTTTTTTTCAATTTGTACAATATTGGCCGAAATTAACATTTTCCAATATTATTACTTGATAAAAGTTTGATTTATGGTGCTTTTTTCCCAAATTGTTGTCCCTAATCTAACCCCATTATGAACAAAATTACTTACTCATCTATTCTATTTAGTTTGTTGCTTTTTAGTATCAGTTTGAAAGGCCAGATAGTGATCAATGAGTACTCCTGTGCAAACGTCTCGCACAATGCCGACAGTTTTTCAAAGTACGAAGATTGGATAGAGATCTACAATAGTGGAGCCGGGCCTGTAAATATCAGCGGTTATTATTTAAGTGACAGATTAAATCAACCTACAAAATGGACAATCCCTCCCGGAACAATCATTAACGGAAACGATAGGCTGGTCTTCTTTGCTTCCGGAAAAAATCTGACCGGTGGAGAGATGCATACAAATTTCCGCTTAACGCAAACAAAGTTTCCTTCCGAAACAATTGTGCTTTCTGATAATACCGGAAACGTTATCGATTACATTACAATTTCGCGAACGAAACAGGACCATTCCAATGCAAGAGTGCCTGATGGTTCCGGCACCTGGAAAATTTGTACAACCCCAACTCCCGATTTTGCAAATTCCGGCACAAATACTTTTAACAGATATTCTGCAAGTCCTGTATTCAATTTATTACCCGGTTTTTATTCCGGAGTACAGCAAATTCAAATCTCTACAACAGAAACAAATGCTACAATCCGCTTTACAACTAATGGAACAGAACCAACCATTGCTTCTACTCCATACATCGGTCCGATCTCAATTTCAGCTACAAGTGTTTTAAAAGCTGCTGTGTTTTCGAATGATCCTAATATTGCAACCGGCTTTGTTAACTTCAGTACTTACTTTATCAATGTTTCACATTCAATTCCTGTAGTATCTGTAGCTGCTAATCAACTAACCAATTTAGCAAATGGGAACGGCAACCTTGTTCCATTCGGTTCATTTGAATATTTCAACATGAACAAACAACGCACAACAACAGGGTATGGTGAATTTAACCGTCATGGTCAGGATTCATGGGCTAATGATCAACGAAGTATTGATTATGTTATGTATGATGAACTTGGTTATAATTATGCACTACAGGAACAATTTTTCAACCTGACTCATCGCGACGAATTTCAACGAATTATTTTACGAGCTGCCGGCGATGATAATTATCCTGCTGCACATAGACCATCAAATGCAGGTAGTGCTCATTTACGCGATGCATACATTCACAACTTAGCAAAAGCAGGAGATCTTGAATTGGATGTTCGTGTGGCTACGAAAGCTGTAGTTTATATCAATGGTGAATATTGGGGTGTTTATGATCTGAGAGAAATTCCGGATGATCATGATTTTACAAGCTATTACTATGGACAAGACAAATTTAATTTGCAATACATAGAAACATGGGGTGGAACTTGGGCAGAGTATGGCGGTCAAGCGGCGCTTGACGACTGGAGTGATTTTCACAATTACATTATGGGAAGCAATGTGAGTAATCCTGCTGTATGGGATAACATCACCTCTAAATTGGATGTGAAAAGTCTGGTCGATTACGTTTTAGTGAATTCAATTACTGTTTGCTCTGACTGGTTGAATTATAATACCGGCTGGTGGCGCGGATTAGATTCTTCGGGAACACATAAAAAGTGGGGATACATTCTCTGGGATAATGATGCAACTTTTGGATTCTATATTAATTATACAAATATTCCTGACACCGGTGCGACTGCTCCTGTATGTAATGTAGAACCAGGTCAGGGAAATTTGAGCGATCCTGAACAGCATCTTGATCTTTTGATGAAACTCAGACAAAATCCATCGTTCGATCATTTTTATAAATCACGTTATATTGATTTGATGAATACAGTCTTCTCATGTGATTACATGCTGCGCGCACTTGATAGCACTGTTGCTGTTATCGATCCTGAAATGGCTCAACATTCTATAAGATGGACCGGAACATATGCCGGCTGGCAAGCAAATGTTGCACGATTAAGAAGTTTTATCGAAAGAAGATGTCAGGCAATGCCTGCCGGATTAATTAGTTGTTACTCATTGAATGGCCCGTACCCACTTACAATAAATGCAACTCCAATCGGTACAGGTACAGTGAGTGTAAACTCTCTTACTATTTCTGAATTCCCCTGGACTGGAAATTATTATGGTGGTATTGAAGTCAATTTACAGGCAAATCCTGATGGCTTCAATGACTTCTATTTTGACAGATGGGAGTCAGCACAAGGTTCTGCTATTTTACCTTGGTTAACTTCTCAAATTGCTCAG
>JAYUWA010000485.1:0-3729 GCA_043753795.1 Bacteroidota bacterium
ACGGCTGCACCGCCTTTGCCAAAATATGTATACCAAAGTCCTTTTTTTGTTTCTGAACCTGAATGATGATTTTGCGACATTGTTCTTTTATTTAGGGTGACAAATATGATAATTTATTGTGAATTTTTAATCAGTTTTTAGCACATTTTACTCACTTTTTAACTATTAGTTGCCATTTAAGGCATCTAAGTAGACTTTAACATAATCAGAAACAAACTTTCGTTTGTATTGCATGATGAACCTGGGATGTGACAATGGAATGATCTTACCAAAGAAACCCAATTCCTCATTTAGCCGATTCAGAAATTTGAAGTTTTCTCCTTCGCCTAAACAGAATGCAACTGATTTGTCTATACCAAAAGTAAGTTGCAATTCTATGTTCTGAATGATGAACGGCCTGACTGTTTGCAGAAGTATTTTATCGTCGTAATAGTTGATATTCTTTGCGTCTTTTATAAAACCAATCGGACAAACTGCAGATATATAAAAGCTTTTAAAAAATTGTTGCGGTCCACCAAATTCATTGATGACCTTATAAATAAAATCACTGGATAATTCAGCACGTTTTATAAATGAGTTTTTTATTCCTAACTCAGATTCAAGTTTTATCGGATCAGTAAAAGAAATTCCGGTAACACCTGAACCAAACCTGCCTGGATTAATTCCAAGTATTAATCGACGTGAATTTTTATCATTATAAAATTTAGTATAAAACTTCCTGTTGAGATCAATTACTTCCGGACTTTCGAATGGCAATAAACAAGAGATCTCCTCAGGTAAATTAAAATCCGGTCTGAGCTCTTTAAGAAATTCAAATGCAGAATCTCCGAACTTTTTCATCCGGTCCAGTTGATTCCTTTTTTAAGTAACGAAAGTGTTTTCTCTTCACGACTGCCTTTTTCAGGAACGAAATTATATTCCCATGCAGCCATTGCCGGCAAGCTCATCAAAATTGATTCAGTGCGGCCATCTGTTTCAAGACCGAATTTAGTTCCACGATCGTAAACCAGATTGAATTCAACATAGCGGCCACGACGAAGCAATTGCCAATTCTTTTCGGTGTCTGTAAATTTTTCAGAACGATTTCTATTTACCAGTTCTGTGTACGTGGGCAAAAAAGTTTCACCGATGTTCTTCACAAAATTCCAGCGATCTTCCATTGAAATTTCCGGTGTAGACTTCAGTTGGTCGAAGAAAATTCCCCCAATCCCACGGGTTTCTTTTCTGTGCTTAATGAAAAAATAATTGTCTGCCCAGGTTTTAAATTCAGAATAATATGCTGAATGATGTTTATCACATGCATCTTTTAATTTACCATGAAAAAATTCCCCATCTTCCTGTTTAACATAATGTGGAGTCAGATCGATTCCGCCACCAAACCATGCAATTCCGCCTGACATTTCGAAATAACGGACATTCATATGAATGATCGGAACATGCGGATTGTTCGGATGAATTACGATTGAAACTCCTGTGGCAAAAAATTCAGCATTCGTATCAGCTTTCAATTGGCCGATGAGAAACTCCGGAGCCTTTCCATAAACGGCTGAAAAATTCACTCCGCCTTTCTCGATCACATTTCCATTTTGAAAAATTCGTGTCCGGCCTCCTCCACCTTCTTCACGATTCCATTTATCTTCCTTGAAAACTCCTTTTCCGTCTGCTGATTCCAATCCTGCACAGATCCGGTCCTGAAGTCCCATGAACCATTCAGAAATAACATTCTTATCGATTGCCATTACTTCTTATATATCTTAGTAAAATAATCGATCTGATCGTCTTTTGTCGGTTGAAAAACGTGGATGATTTTATTTTCTTTCGCAGAATTTTCAATTTCGTATTCAGAAAAAATTCCGTCAACATACATTGTTTTACCAGTAGAAATAAATTTCTTTCCGTATTTCATCAGATTTTTTGCAGCAAAAAGTAATGCATCATAACCCTGGAAAGCAAATTCAGAAGGTTCGCCACTATACGTTTCACGATAAAACTTTCTGAAATTTTCAACTTCAGTACTTCCATATTGAATGAACCCGGAACTGAAAATATAGACATTACATTTGTCCATCAAATTCTGATCTATTGTTTCAAAATATTGCCATGTTGGTAAACCGGCAACAGTGATTGTTTTATCCAATACATGCTCCTTTAATTCACCGAGTATCGTTGAAACCATATCTTCATTGGAAGATGAAATGAAAATTACATTGTTTTTAGTCTTAGCTAAACTATCCGCAAGTGCTTTAGCTCCGCCTTTTGAATAATCGAGATAGATAGATTTCCCACCACCGCCTGTTTTCCAGCCATTCTTAAAGGCTACAGTTCTTTCATTCTCTTTTGCCTGAGGTGTTTTAATTGTCAAGGCGACTGCGCCGGGAAAATATTTAGCATTGAAATATCCCATCTCTTCGCATTGGCTTAATGAAGATGGGAAAAGTGCTACAGAGTTTTTTGATTCTTTAATGAGCTCTGTTGTATTAATTCCGCAGGACAACAACCGTATATTTTTCTGATCGGAAAACTGCGTTAAAAATTTCAAAATACTTCCATTCTCATTTGTTATGATCAGATCCGGAGAATGCAATTTTAATTTTGACTTCAACTTCAGAGAATCCTGTTCAGAATCCAAAATGACGATATGCGATTTGAAACCATCCGCTTTTAGAATTTCAGCACTTCGGGTTGCACCTTGTATGAACGACAGACTGTTGAGTATATCTCTTTCAATAGCTTCATCAACATAGCTTGATTCTATAATTGCTGTATCTGGAACATACAATTTTGGTAAATTCAAAGTTGAAACGACAGCGATCTTATACAGTTTTTTATCAGGATTGACCTCTTCTGCTTCTTCTATTGTTGCAACTTCGGCACTATCCTTTTTTAACCATGAGTACGCCGGAATCCAAAGCTTTGATTTTGCTTTCAGGCCTTGTTCACTTACATTTTTATTAAATTGTATGATCTCTTCTTGTGGTATGTTGAACTTTTGCGAAATGCTAAAAAGCGTTTCGCCTTTCTCAACTTTATACATATAAAACTTACGGGAGTTCAAAAATCGGATATCTGAAGTATCTTTCTTAGTCAATGTTTGACCAAATGAAACTTGAGTCAGCAACAGCCCGATAAACAAAAGAATTTTCTTTATACTCACAATTAATATTTTTTAGATTTAAATTTCGAATGCAAATATTATTCCCACTCTATTGTAGCAGGTGGTTTTGAACTGATATCATAGACAACTCTGTTAATTCCCTTTACTTTGTTGATGATCTCGTTGGAAACCTTTGCAAGAAAAGTATGCGGCAAGTGACACCAGTCAGCTGTCATGCCATCAATTGACTGAACAGCTCTTAATACAACTGCTTTCTCATAGGTTCTTTCGTCGCCCATTACACCTACCGATTGTACCGGCAATAAAATAACGCCGGCTTGCCAGACATCATCATATAAACCTTCATTCTTCAAAGATGAAATAAAAATCTCATCTGCCTGCTGAACGATGTCAACTTTTTCAGGAGTAATATCACCCAAAATCCGTATTGCCAATCCGGGACCCGGAAATGGATGTCGATTCAGGATCAGCGGATCGATATTCAATTGTCTGCCTACAGAACGGACTTCGTCTTTAAAAAGTGTATTGAGTGGTTCAACAACTTTCAACTTCATTTTCTCAGGAAGTCCACCGACATTATGATGAGATTTGATTGTTGCACTCGGACCTTTAAC
>JAYUWA010000486.1:0-3725 GCA_043753795.1 Bacteroidota bacterium
CCTGCGATCAATGCTGAAATTGCATTTGTAATTTCTCCGTTTGGTGACCACAAATAATTAATTGGCGTATTAACAGATGTTGCAGTAGCTGTTGCGCTACCTGTAGCGCCTCCGAAACATAAAACATTCGTTGAGCTGGTAGAAACCGTTACAGATGATAAACTTGCATCAGCATTTGTAAGAGAGACTACCTGACGTCTTATTGCAGTTGTTGTATTTGCTCCTGCTGCCCAGATACCTGTAGCAGATGTTTCAAAAGCTGCAATTGAATTATCTGCATTGCGAGCCTCTATTCTTCTGACACCATTCGGGTTGTTTGCACCGATCGGATAAACAGCAGCAAAAGTTCCGGCAGCAGTTGTTCCCATAAAGATCTGATCTACTAATGTTCCCGGGAAGCCTGCTTGTGTAGTTTGTGACAGACCATTTGAATTTGCAGGATATACAAATATTGGATCACCTGTACCTGCAATATTATCATAGATCAAAATATATTTTCCACCAATACATGCAGCTAATTGTCCGGTTAATAATGCTCCGTCATCTGTCGTTGCAGTAGTAAGTGCTGTTGGTGCAATATCAAGTGCTGTAATTGTTTTTGTCGTAACAAAATTCGGAACGATCGTACCAAATGTTCCTGTAGAGTAAGCAATGCGAACAGTATGTATTGCTCCGGCATCGAAACGAGAAACGTTTCCTGAAGGTTGAAGGAAGATCCATACCGGACCGGAAGCTCCATTTGCATCAGTTGTAAATGCACTGTTTCTTGTTTGTCCTGCATATGCTGTTCCATTCCAAATTGTACCTGCACCTAAAACAGTACTTGCCTCTGTTGCCAGAGCTATTCCGGCAGCAACATTATAAGAAGTGTTTGGAATTAAATTATCGATCCGGAAACAAACTGCAATTGGTGTGCGGTTAGTATTTGTAGTTGAAGTTGTTTTCGCTCCCATAAATTGTGGAACAACCAATTCAGTAAATGCTACCGGTGGATTGATAAGTATGTTCGAACTGAAAGTTGACAACAATGCACCTGAAGTTGCTTCAAGAACATAAGTACCAACCTGGCTGAATACCACATTAGAGAATGTAGCGATACCGTTTACAAATGGTACTGTCAGTGTTCCTGAAATTGTTCCAGGACCGTTGAAAAGTGTTAGTGATGCTGAACCGACATAGTATGGATCTATCGATGAATTTGGTCTGATAGCAAAAACATAGAACTGATCAACTGCAACGTTCACAACTCCGTTTGGAGGTGTGCTTGCAAATTGTAATTGATTAGCGATATCAAATACTTCGAAGAATGGAGTTTGACCATCAAACAAAATATCTCCTGCAGATGTAGCTGCATTGATAATTACGTTTGCTTCCGCTACATCATAAATAATTCCTGTGATCGTGATCTGGTTAGTATTCGCAAGCATTGTTCCCGTAGTTGTTCCTGATAACAATGAACCGAAGCCGCTGAAAACGCTGAGGTCAATAGTTGTATTCTGAGAAACATCCTGCGGACTTCCGAAATTATCCTGAGCCTGAATTGTAATTGAGAATGGTTGGTTAACTACAACATCCGCTCCATTATTCACATTCAAAACAACAAGTTGAGTTGGTGCAGAAGGTGCAGCAGTAGTAACATCATTTGGATTAAGCGTTGCAGTCAGAGTATTATACTTTGTTGCTACCCCTGCTCCATTGTAAGAATATACACGGAAGAAATATTGTGTCGATGGTAGAAGATTTGTAATACTTACAGTGTTGCTTGGACCATTATAAACTATTTGTTCTCCGCCGCCATAAACTGTATTTGCTGTATATGTACTTCCATCAGCGGGATTTGTAAATGAATTCGTAGTATTCATTACAACGATGCGATTCGCTCCATCACCTAAATTCCAGGAAACACCTGTAGCATTTGTAAGCGTAGTGAAGAATGAAATGTTGTCGTCTTGCACTAGAGGAGTTTGTGGACCCACTGCACTGAATGTGAAATTATCAATTGCAAGTCCATCATCTGCACCAGAATCATTCACATCTTTCCAACGGATCACTAGTTTTTGTCCCGGCAACCAGTTTCCTGATAATGGGAAAGTATATGATTTGATAACTTGATTAAGAGGATCGTTTCCATCAAGAGGTCCAGCTGGATTTAAATTTACCGGAGCTGTAAAATCCAATGCTGACACCCCTGTATAGGTACCATTTAAAATATTAGTCCCGTCAAGGCTATATTCAAAAGTTAGAGTATTTGTTCCAGCACCTTTTCTCCAAAACTCACCGACATAGTTTATTGTTATAGTTGATAGTGGTGTTGCTCCAGTATTAACAAACACAGCACCCATAGCAGGAACTACTGTTGCTGCTAATGAACCTAATGCTCTTTCAGTAGATGCTGTTGTACCATAACTATAGCTACTTCCTGTGCTTCCTGCTCCATTATCAGCCTGCATCCTTGCATCACCACTTGCAAGATTGGCGATCTGCCATCCTGTTAAACTTGTTGCATTGATTGGTGTTGTTGAAACATTATAAGGTCCCGGACCGAATCCTGTCATTACAGGAGTGCCGGATAAAGGCAGTCCGTTAAAATCTTGTGAATATGTACCGGTTGTATAACTGATATCATCAGGTGTTGTTGCACTCGCACTTCCGAAAGTTGAAGTAAGATAATTCGTTGTCACTGTTGTTCCATTGAATTCATAAACACGTACACTATAAAGTGTATTCAATGAAAGTCCTGTAACGACTACAGATGCAACAGATGCACCGCTATAAACAATTTTATTTCCGCTACCTTGATCTGTTGCAACTGAGAAATCAGAATTCACACCTGAATAAGTTGAACCATCCGTTGGCACAAAAGTCACAGGGTTAACCGCACTTACAACAACCAATCTGTTGGGACCCGAACCTCCGCTGAAATTAATTGTCAATTCGGAAGTTTTCACTTTCGTGATCGTAGTGGTTGCAGAGGAAGCCGGTTCTGTTGCAAATGTAGTAGTGCTATTTGTACTTAGAGTTGATGTAAAATAATTTGTCAGTGCACCTGAACCATTGTATTCGTAAACTGCATAGTGATATGTAGTAGCAGGCGCAAGACCATTAACTGTAACAGTATTTCCTGATCCATCATACACAGCTTTATTTCCACTTCCCTGATCTGTTGCAAGGCTATAGTTTGAATTCACTCCTGACAATGATGTTCCATCATTTGGTGCAAAAGTAACCGGACTTGTATAAGCTATTATCACTCTGCTAGTACCATTTCCTCCGGTAAAATTTAGGACCATTGATGTGGATGTAATCGCACCGAATGTAATTGCTGATTGTGTAGATGGCTGTGTTGCAATTGCAGTGCCGCTTAGATTCAACGTTTGCGTGTTAGCGGTATTACTGGTATGTGTTACTGTTCCTGCCAATACCCCCGGAGCTGTCGGATTGAATCGTACATGAATAGTCGTTGTTGCTACAGAACCCGAAGATTGTGGTAAAACAATTGATCCGCTGCTGGTAGTCCAGTTTAGATTATCCAAGGAGATTTCATATTGAGCACTAGGCACCAAGGTAATGTTGTCGACCAGATTTGAACCGGAGACAGTATAATTCTGCGAAGCAGAAGGTGTTCCGGTAACTGTTGAAAAGGCCGAAAGTGTTGAATTGACCGTTATAACAGCGCTGCTTGGAGCTGCAACTGTAAAAGTTGCGCTGTTGCCTGCACTAAGAAC
>JAYUWA010000487.1:0-3718 GCA_043753795.1 Bacteroidota bacterium
GCAGGAAAAAGCGGAATTTGAGCAGAAGTTGCTATTGTATCCGGAACTGAAAAAGGAATTACAAAAAGTTCAGGAATCTCTTGACGATTATGCAGAATCGCACGCAATCAATCCTCGTCCTGAACTTCGGGCCAAAATTCTTGAATCGATTGAAACCACAAGCGCGAAGAAGTCTAAAGCGAAAGTGGTTCCTATCAGGGAAAATAATTCTCTTACTTATAAATACATGATTGCCGCTTGTCTGGCAGCCCTTGTTGTCAGCACATTCGCTTCATGGTTCTTCTATTCTCGATGGAATGAAGCAGAAGACAGATATTCTTCTCTTTTGAACGATAAAAATCAATTAGCGCAAAATTATAATCTTGTCAAAAACGAGTATGACAGAAATGTCAACGACCTTATAGTAATGCGTGATCAGCAAGCCAAAGTGATCCAGCTTCTTTCTACTGACACAGCAAAAAATTATGAGGCCCGCATTTATTGGAATAAAAATACGCAACAAGCTTTTATTGATATTCTCGACCTGCCAATTCCGGATGAAGGTAAACAATACCAATTGTGGGCATTGGTTGGCGGTAAACCTGTTGATGCCGGAGTTTTTGAATTAGTATCCGGAATTCAGAGAGTAAAAGATATTCCTGAAGCCGACGCCTGGGCTGTCACCTTAGAGCCTAAAGGCGGAAGCATTAATCCTACGTTGGAGTTGATGTATTTGCTCGGTAAAAATAGTTGATTCTAATTTCCAAATTGTACTATTTAATTAATTGCTGATTATTAAAACTTTTTGAAAATAAGTTTGTTTATTCTTTAATAAACAGGTTTTTTCAGACATAAAAAACCTTGCCTTCGTAAAACTTGTTACCAATCTTTCCCATTCATTTCTTGATTTGTTAATTATTAGTCCTTGATAAGGCACTAAAATTTATATATCTCTATTCTTAAATCACAAAGAATATTAAATCCACCCCATTATTTATTCCGTAAGTTAAAAAAAGGTAATGTTTATTACTTAATTATTATCCAACTATCCAAAATTCTATTAAAATGACAAAGACTACAAAAACCAAATTCTCCTTAGCCGGGATTGCTTTGCTCCTCGTGGGCGGTGCATTATTCCTTGCTAATCAACCCTCAGCAGAGCTGACAGCGTCGAGCCACAGAGAAGCTCCGCTAATTAGTAACGACCCTGTTGCTGATAACACTGACCTTTATGCATTCAGAGATCCGGAAGATTCAAACAAAGTAACGTTGATCGCTTCTTATGTTCCGGCTGAATTACCGCAAGGCGGACCAAACTATTTCTCTTTCGGAGAAAATGTCCGCTATGAAATTCACGTAAAGAACGATGCATCGACTTCGGGAGATGATATCACTTATCGTTTTACATTTTCTAAAGTAAATGAAGATCCTACAACTTTCTTTAATATAAGATTAGGACAAGAAAATCTTAAGACGTCTTATATCGCTGAGAAAAGTATTAATGGTGGTGCATTTACAACAATCATCAGCAATGGCGTGGTGCCACCGAATAACATCGGTCCTCGTTCAATCTCTTCTCCTGTCGGATTAAATGCTCCTGATTATGAAACACTATTTGAAGATGCGATTAACACAGCTTCAACAGGTGAAAAAATCTATTGTGGTCCGGCTGACGATCCGTTCTTTGTGGATCTTGGTGGTATTTTCGACCTAGGACAAACACGTAATGGTGGTACCGGAGTTGACGCACCAAAAGATGGTTTAAAATGTAAGAACGTCCATGTTATTGCTATCAAAGTTGACATCGCAGATCTTCAGAAAGATGGTAAAGATGTTTCTCAAGCAACAAGTATTCTTGATTCTGATTTCGTGATCGGAGTTTGGGCTTCTGCTAGTCGTCCTGCTCTACGTACTCTTAATGGTGATGGTACTGAAACACACTCTGGTTCATGGGTGCAGGTTTCTCGTCTAGGAATGCCTTTAACTAACGAAGCAGTGATTCCAATCGGAATGAAAGATTTCTGGAACTCATTAACACCTTACCAAGATTCAACTTATTTCGATACTTATTTTACTAATCCGGAATTAGGATTGTATATGGACGATAGTTTGTTCGGTGGAGCAGTGCCTGCACTTTCTTCACTTCGCATTCAACGTGCATCTCCAACAGTATTAGGAAATGTTGATTTTGGAAATACGAAAGATGGTCTGTATGTAATTTATGGTAATTCTGCAACAAACGGAACTGCTCTCGATACTGCTATTTTCGGAAAATATTTATTACGTCAAGGTCAACCTCGTTCTGTCGATCTTCTTCCGATATTTTACACAGGAGTACCAAATCTTGCACCTTATCAATTAGCTACCGGTAAAACTCCAGGTAACCCGTTAACTCCAGGAAAACCGTTCATCAATAACTTCCTTCCAACTTTCGGAGATATGCTTCGTCTGAATATGGCTGTACCTGTTACTGCAAGAAATTCTCCGGACTTCTCTTCTCTTGGAATTATTCAGGCTGCAGTTCTTGGTTTAACGGATACTCGTTTCAACCAAAACACAAACCTTGAAGTTATTCCTAACATGGATGGTTTCCCGAATGGTCGTCGTCTGGAAGATGATGTTACACGCATCGAACTTCAAGCTGTTTCCGGAGCTGCACTTGCTGCTATCGGCCTATGGTATGATGATTATACAATCGGAGGAAATCCTTTAACTCCTGGTCTACTCGGTGTTCTTGGTTACTCTACTGGTATTGAAACTAACGATACAACTTTCCGCACAACTTTCCCATTCGTTCAACTTCCTTGGAGTGGTTACGGATTGTGTACTGGTGGTTACGTAGTAACATCAATCAATCCAAATCCGGGTGTTAATGTTGGAGCTCCGCAATTATTGATGGAAGCTTATCCTAATCCGACTGCTGATGTTATAAATATCCGTTACCGCGTAACAGCAAAAACGAAAGTAACTATCAAAATCTATGATACAAATGGTAAGATCGTCGCAATTCCTGTTAACAATGAATCGCGCGATGCTGATACATATGAATTGAAGTGGTCATCATTGTCTGCAGGTGTATACTATGCCGTATTGCAAAACAATGGTTCAACTGTTCAATCATTAAAAGTGACTATTGCAAAATAGTGGTTGTTTTTAGCAAACAAAGGGGGTTGGGTATTGTTTCCCAATACCCGCCCCTTTTTTTATTCTCATATTCCAGTGTAAGTTGAAATTACTTTAAGCTTAAACTTACACCAAAACTTTACCTAAAACTGATCACACTTCACAAAACCAACACCTTCTTTAATACTACATTACAATACCATTCCACTCATGAAAAAAAACATAACCTACATTATCCTTTTTTCCCTCTTTGCATTTTTCACTTTTGCTATTATTAAATTCAGGAAAGAAGAGCCGCTTGAATTAGGATTAAAACTACGTCAGGGTGAATCAGCGTCTTCAGCTGAATGGTTGAACAGTAAAAATGCAATTGAATCTTTGATAGAAGTCGTACGGAAAAATCCGGCGAACAACGAAGCAAAAGTAAAACTTGCTTTTGCATATATTCAGGAATCACGAGCTTCAGGAAATCATGCCTATTATGATCAAAAGGCAGATGAACTTTTAAATATAGTTTTGAAGGTCGATTCAGTAAATTATGAAGCACTGATTGGTAAAGCAACAGTGTTACTTTCTCAGCATCACTTTGATGAAGCTATTCCGGTAGCATTGGCTG
>JAYUWA010000488.1:0-3717 GCA_043753795.1 Bacteroidota bacterium
GACCAACTACGGTATCATTATTCGGAACAGTAATTCTTGTAAAGATTGCCGGATCGCCTCCAACGAGAGCGCTATCAAACACAGCACCGAATGCTGAGATCTCAACTAAGTTTCGATCCGGATCAATTGCAGTCATGTCGAAACGCAATGTATCACCTGCAAGTACGCATGTATCAGACACCACTTCTATGAATGGCGGATTGTTTGTGCATTGTCCAATTAGGATCTGCATGTCACGTCTTACATAACCGGCATACGCACCATTTTTTTTATACTGATTGATATGGAATGCAACATTGTATTCACCGGGTGTAACCGGAGAATCCCAAACAAGATCACCGGTAATTGGATTCAATGAAAACGAATTTGAAGCATTGGGAAATGAATATCCCGGAACCGGTGTATTCAATGCGACATTACATTGTACTAATTCGTAAGAGAGACTATCTCCGTCAGGATCAAAAGCACCCGGGTTGTGAATAAAAATTCTGTTTACACAACCTTTATCGATCGGCGGATAAGTCAGAACGGGAGAACTATTATTACCCAAATACGGATTTATAATCAGTTCACTTTGTACTTCGAAAGGAACATCTACAGAGTTTGGAATGTTTACTACTCCTTCATTTCTGTTTGGATCAATAAAATGTATTAGAAACCTACCATTACCTGAGTATGTATAATCCCTTACATAAACATTCTTGTTTATATCTTCATTTGGAATTTGAATCTGTTGACTTCGTATAAATACTTTTGGTCCGGTGTTATCTCCTAAATAAACAGAATCGAGACGCGGGCGATCAACATTTACAGAAGATCTTTTTGTGTAAGTAATAATTGTGATTCGATATTTAAAATCGTTTGGTCCTGCACCTATCCACTCATAAGTAATTTCACCGGCCCTATTATGAGTAGCAAAGACATCTTTCCCAAATGAGATCAGAAAAAATAAAAAAAGATAGAAACGAATTTGTTTCATCCTCATAGGTTTTTTAATTTAATAATTTATCAATTGCTGTTCCATTACCTCTGGCATCGGACGATGCTCGTATTGTTGCGTTCTCAATTTAGGAATAAATCCGGCTTCACGAATCGCTTCTTGAATTCCATTGGAAGTAAATCGATGCGGAGCACCTGCAGCAGAGACTACATTTTCCTCGATCATAATTGATCCAAAATCGTTAGCACCGGCATGCAGACAAATCTGCGCTACTTCTTTACCTACGGTTAACCAGCTTGCCTGGATGTTTTGAATATTCGGAAGCATGATACGACTGATTGCGATTGTGCGAATATAATCTTCGCCTGTAACTGTATTATGAACTCCCTTAATGCGATTCAACAATGTTCCTTCATCTTGAAACGGCCAAGGAATAAATGCAATGAAACCTTTCGCATCTTTCGGCTTTTCGCTTTGAACTTGTCTGAGCCATACCAAATGTTCAAACCGTTCTGCTACTGTTTCTATATGTCCAAACATCATTGTTGCTGATGTTGTAATATGCAACTGATGAGCCGCGCGCATTACATCAAGCCATTCTCTTCCGGAACATTTTCCTTTGGAGATAAGACGACGAACACGATCATTCAGTATTTCAGCACCGGCACCGGGTAATGAATCCAGTCCGGCTTCATGTAAGGTACGTAGTACTTCAGTATGAGTTGTCCCGGCAAGTTTAGTTATATGAGCGATCTCAGGAGGCCCGAGTGCATGCAACTTCAATGTCGGATAGAGTTTTTTCAATTCACGGAATAATCCGGCATAATAGTCGATTCCCAGATCCGGATGATGGCCGCCTTGTAGAAGTAATTGCTCGCCACCATAACGGAAAGTCTCTTCTATTTTGCCCTTATATTGCTCAATTGTAGTAATATACGATTCAGCATGACCGGGTATACGATAGAAATTGCAGAATTTACAATTGGCAATACAGACGTTTGTAGTATTCAGATTTCTGTCAATGATCCATGTAACATAATTATCAGGATGCAATGTTTTTCGCATGCTGAAAGCAACATCTATTAATTCGGCAGTCGGCACATTTTCATAGAGAAATTGTCCTTCTTCAGCCGTCAGGAAATCAAATTGTAGTGCTCTTTTTAAGAGTTGTTCTGAAACCATAATTCCTGCTGATATCTTTTCGTTAAAGAGTATTATTTCTTTATTGGTTAGTTGAAAAATATTTTACCTAATTTCCGCACTTCAAAAATACAACATTATATGCAGACCACAATCCTATTAACACCTTCATACAAAACTGCTGATTCCATCATTTTACTATTGGATGACAAAGGAAGTGTCCCTTCCGGTCTTTTTTCTACCACTGAATCTGAATTTATTAAAAATGAGCTGAAAGCCAACAAAAAGAGCATTGTTATCAATCAATATAAGCGATTGATCTGCATCTATCAGCCTGATTATTCAAAAGATACCAATGCTTTGTTGGAATTATGCAGGCGAATCGGAGACACTTTTCTGGCTTCACTGAACAGAACTAAACAACGTCGGGTGGTCATTGCAGATCTGGGTGAAAATCCAAACCTGGCTTTGGCTGTTGCGGAAGGAATTGCTTTGGGAAATTACCAGTTTTTAAAATATCGTCAAGGCAGAAAGAAGGAGTTGAATTCTTTGCGGGAAGTTGCGATCAAGAGCAAAGGTCTGCAATCTTCGCAGGTAAAAAATTTACAGAATATGGTTGACGGTGTTTTACGCGCCCGTACGCTTGTAAATGAGCCACAGAATTTTCTTACTGCTACTCAGCTTTCAAAAGAGTTCGTTGCTATGGGAAAAGAAGCCGGTTTCAAGGTGACTGTTTTCAATAAAGCGAAAATAAAATCTTTGAAGATGGGCGGATTGCTTTCTGTAAACAAAGGCAGTGTTCAACCTCCGACTTTTACTGTGATGGAATACAAACCAAAAAATGCAAAGAATAAAAAACCGATTGTGTTTATTGGTAAAGGTGTTGTGTATGATACCGGCGGATATAGTTTAAAACCTACACCGAATTCAATGGATTATATGAAAAGCGATATGGCCGGTGGTGCTGCCGTCGGTTCAGCTATGTATGCCATTGCAAAATCAAAATTACCTGTTCATGTGATTGCATTAGTTCCTGCAACTGATAATCGTGTAGCTGAAGATGCATACACTCCCGGTGATGTGATCACGATGATGAGTGGACATACTGTTGAAGTTCTGAATACAGATGCTGAAGGTCGTTTGATCCTTGCTGATGCCTTGCATTATGCTAAAAAATACAAGCCGGAATTAGTACTTGACTTTGCTACTCTTACAGGTGCTGCGGCTGCGGCTGTTGGTCCTTATGGAATAGTTTGTATGGGCACAGCAACTGATGAACAAAGAATAAAACTCAACACAAGTGCAAATCGTGTTTACGAACGTCTGGCTGAATTTCCATTCTGGGATGAGTATGGTGATCTGATCAAATCAGACATTGCAGATATGAAAAATATCGGCGGCCCAATTGGTGGTGCCATTACAGCAGGAAAATTTTTACAGCGTTATATCGACTACCCTTGGATGCATTTTGATATTGCGGGTCCGTCGTATTTGCATTCTCCTTCGAGTTATCGGGGTAAAGGGGGGACTGGTGTTGGTGTTAGGTTTCTTTTTGATTTTGTAACATCACGCTAAATCAACTTTTAATTAATATGATTATTAACCCGTTGTTCGCCCTTCGACTTCGCTCAGGGACC
>JAYUWA010000489.1:0-3716 GCA_043753795.1 Bacteroidota bacterium
GCAATACCAAAAGTATCAGCCATCTCTGTATAATTATTTGATCCGTCATTTACATATAAACGGTTGATACGACGCGGGTCTGTAGGACTTGTTGTACTCTGACGACAATGCGCAACATATAGATCTAAGTCACCATCATTGTCAAAATCGGACCATGCGCTGCCGTAGTTTCCTGAATCTGCGGGATCACCGCCTATATTTACTCCGGGCAGTACTGCAAAATTCACAAATGTTGAGATGTCTAGGTTACCCGTTCCATCATTCAGATACAGTTTGCTTACATCATTATCATCGCAGCAAAACAAATCGATCCAGCCATCATTATTCATATCTGCAAAAGTTAAATTCTGTAGGAAGAATCCCGAATTTGCAAGAGTGGTAGATGTAAATGTAACGCTTCCGCCGCCACCGAATATTTTGATCAGCATAATTCCTGCGCCGCCATCAAATACAACATCCTTCCAGCCATTCTGATCAACATCTGCACAACTCATCGCCCAAGAGCTTCCTCCCCCATGGTTCATAATAAACTGTGTCGTGAAACTTCCGTCTCTGTTTTGTAATTGCAGATAAAGATCCGATCCGTTGTCCATATGGAAAACGTCGTCAAGTCCGTCGAAATTCACATCAGTTACTGTTGTTGCACAGCCGCTGTGAAAATTACCGCCAAACTTTGAGTTTGAATTGGTGAAAGCCAATTGTGCATTTGCAGTTGAACCAAATGACAATCCGGCCAATGCAAATAGAATCGCTTTAAACTTTGTAGTTGTTTTCATTTTATGATTTAGGTTGAATATGCTTGGAAGAAAGGTACTTATAATTTCAATACCTTTTTAATGGTTACGCCTTTATTAGTCACGATACGAATGTAGTAGTTTCCGCTTTTCCCGGAAATAACTATGGTTGCTTTCATCGAACCGTCATTGACAACCGGTGTCGCAACCATTTTACCACTCGCATCAAATATTTCAATTTTCTCAATGCTTATTCCTGAATTTGTAAGCAATGAATATTCGCCGGTCTTAGAAACAGATGGATAAATACCAACTGAACTTTCTAAATTTTGTTGCTTAATACCTGTAATCGTCAGGGTCATACTGTCTGTAGCAACCAGGAATGGAGACTTATCTGCACCCGCATACATTGTTCTGAAAGTATCTATTTCCGGACTGTTCAAAACAAACATTTCATCGAGCCACTTTGGTGGGACCGACTGATAAAAAACTCGTGTCGTTACTTTCAGATCCCCACTGAATGAACCGAGTGGTACATGGAAGTGAACGTAATCTGTTGCTGATCCTTCAATTGAATTGTTTTTATTGAAATCCGGATCTGCCATTGCATCCGGTGAGATCACACAAGTGTCATAAGTGTAATGTGCACTTGTAAATCCATTTGGTGGAAGTCGATTGTCTTTCAATAAAATTGCTCCACGTTCGAGTAAAGATGTGAAATCACCATTTACATCTCCCATCACAATTTCATAGATCTGTGGCACATTCGATTGGTTGATCATTGTATGATGCGGTTCAAATGCCGGCGTCTCACCGATCACTCGATAATCTTCATCAAACAATCCGGATTCAAAAATTGTATCACCAGCCAGATCAGTTACAATGAATTGTAATATTGCACGACGCGATGGATATCCGCTAGGGAATTTATGACCTACTTTGTTTTCAATACTCACTCTGAAATATCCGGTGTCACTCTGTGCACTGTCAAAAAGTAAATTCAGATTGATAGAGTTCAATCGTAAATTGTTTGCAATGGCAGCAAGTGATGTATCAAAACGTGCATCATCAACAGTAATATTTAAACTTGTTTTGTTGTTCTTGATCAGATCAAGCATAAAATAGTTTGCGCCTGCAAATACGTGCTGATTGAATGGAGCTCGTGGAGTTAATGCAATAAATCCATTTGCAATCACAACCGGCGATGCAAGTTGCGGCATATGACATGTCTGACATTTAATACTATTTGCCTGAAATGAAGAATTCAGATATTCATGATAAGTAGCTTGTTCAACGAATTGCTGACCGGTTGGATTTCCGCTTAGATCAACCGTTTCTGTTATCAACGTATGACAAGAAGAACACATCCGTGATTCATCAGTGTGAGCACTGTAAACAGGTGTATAGCCTTCATACAATTGCATAGGTCCGAACATTGGTGCTTGAAAAGGCCCATAAATATTTCTTGTCGTATCGTATGGAATAATACCAGAGAAAGTTGAACCAACACTCGGAGCAATAGTATGACAACCTGCGCAGTTTACACCATCTTGTCCGAGTGAGTCATTTGCAAGATGTGCAAGAGTATAATCGCCTAGTCCGCGGAAGAAATGATTGTAACGTCCGGTTGGAGCATGACATGAAGTACATTTATCCTGAAGCGGACCTGCATGTCCGGGATTGGTAAGTATTTCGTGAGAAACTTTTGCTTTCCACAATGGATCCTTTGCACTTAAGGCCATCATTGTACTTTCCCAATGAGAAACTAAATTAACATCATTGCCATCCTCATCAATATTTGATTGTCCTAACGAATCTATACCATGACAACCTCTGCAGCTTGCAGAAGTAAGGAACCATTCACCGGGAACCAAAGGAGTCTGCATCCGTTGTGCTGAAAAGAAAGCCAGTTCTTCAGGTGTATGCTGATAAGGTGTAGGATTTTCGCCGGAAACAAAACTAAGCAGCAGGATGATAGAAGCAATTACTGCAGTGGCGAAGAATATCTTCTTCATTGGATAGAAGTATAAATTTGGATGGGAATTCTTTTTACAATAATAGTAAAAATCATTGAAACCGGAAAGCAGGAAATGCTTGTTCTGCCTCATTTTTTCAGACTTCTCACCGAACTTTTAGCTCAATCTCTTGTTTATTATTTCCTTCGATTTTTCTAAAATTTTCGCAATTGTAATGCAAAAGGCCGCCCAATATTCTACATTTGCCCTATGTCTGTTTTGTCTGTCCACGATTTTATTTCAAATGTTTATGGTAATAATCACCTTTTGATCGATGCCCGGAGTGAAGATGAGTTCGAACATGCACATTTTCCGGGGGCTGTCAACATACCTTTGCTCAATAATGAACACCGGATTTTAGTCGGAACCTGTTTCAAAAAAGATGGACGTGACGCAGCAGTTCGGTTAGGGTTTGAACTCGTCGGTCCATTGTTTAGTTCATTTGTCAAAAAAACAGATGAGCTGGGAAAAGGGAAAAATATTTTAGTCTATTGCTGGCGTGGTGGAATGCGTTCCGGAATTATGTCGTGGGTATTGAACATGGCCGGTTACAAGTCCCATACATTGAATGGCGGATATAAAGCATTCCGCCGTTTTGTATTGGATCAGTTTAAGGTCGAAAGAAAATTCAGAGTTGTTGGTGGACATACGGGTAGTGGAAAAACTGATCTGCTGATGCTCATGAAAAAAGCCGGTCATCAGGTAATCGATCTCGAAGGACTTGCAAATCATCGCGGATCTGCTTTTGGTTCATTAGGAATGAAACCGCAACCAAGAAATGAATACTTTGAAAATGAACTGGCACTTCAGTTATTTCATATGAAAGGTGAAGAAGTGATCTGGATGGAAGCAGAGAGCAGGTCGATAGGAAGAATCAAACTGCCCGATGAATTTTATTTCCAATTTATTGCTGCACCACTTTTCGAAGTAAATTTATCGCGTGAAGAAAGAGTTGAAAGAATAAAAA
>JAYUWA010000490.1:0-3704 GCA_043753795.1 Bacteroidota bacterium
TTAAAGGATTTCTGGATTTCAGGGATTCTATAATTTAATCATTCCAATTTCTAATTCAATCAAAGAAATCCAGTACAATCAATCCAGTAAATCCTAAAATCAGATAAATCCAGGTCTATTTGGACGCCTCTTTTTTTGCAGATTGTTTTTTACCGGTACTGAAGGTAATTGGCACATTGCTTCCTGCAGCAGATACTCGTACATAACCAGACATTTCCTGATGTAATGCACTACAGAAATCTGTACAATACATTGGATAGATACCTACTTTTTTCGGAATCCATTTCAGGGTTTGGGTCTCACCCGGCATGATCAATAGCTCTGCATTATCAGCGCCTTTGATTGCAAATCCATGTGGTACATCCCAATCTTGTTCAAGATTTGTTACGTGGAAGTAAACTTCATCACCCATTTTTATACCTTCTATATTGTCAGGCGCAAAGTGTGACCGGATCGCAGTAGCATACACGTGAACTTTGTTTCCTTCTCTTACAACCTTTGTAGTCCCTTCACCTTTTGATACATATGGATTTTGATTCTCTTCTATTTTGAAGATCTTAAGAGAATTGTTTTTGATTTTTTCTGCAGCAATAGCCTGAGCATAATGTGGCTCACCGATTGTCGGGAAGTCAAGGATCAATTGCATCTTATCACCTGAAATATCAAAGAGCTGAGCACTTTGTGCAAGTTCCGGTCCTGTAGGAAGATAACGGTCTTTCGTAATTTTATTGTAAGCGATCAGATATTTTGGATTAGGTTTTCTGCTGTCGCCACCGGGAATACACAAGTGACCAACTGAATAAAATGTACTAGCTCTGTCTAAAACTTTCAGGTCTTTGATATTCCATTTTACTATTTCAGATGAAACGAAGAATGATGTATATGCATTTCCTTTTCCGTCAAACTCTGTATGTAGTGGACCAAGACCAGGTTTTTTAACTTCACCATATAAAGCAGATTCGTATTTGATAACAGGAATTCCTTCGAATTCTCCTGCGTAATCTTTTGCAGCAATTGCTTTTTGCATTTTGTCGAAGCTGAAAACCGGAATTAACGCAGCAAGTTTTCCACTACCTACAATAAATTCTCCTGTAGGATCAACATCACAACCATGTGGTGATTTCGGACAAGGAATAAAATAACAAATGTCTTTAAATTCTTTTGAGTCAAGAACAGTTACTTCTGTCATGATCTCCGAAGTAGCAGAATGAGTGATGTCACTATAGGTGTTGTGAGCATATCTCACTTTCTGTTTTTTTCCTTTTCCGGCCTTAATATATTCTTCAGCCTTTTTCCAGTTCACCGCCATGATAAAATCTTTATCACGTTGAGAAGCGTTTACTTCAAGCAAAGTGTTTGCTTGTTCAGTATTATAGCAAGAGAAGAAGAACCAGCCATGTGATTTACCTTTGCCTGAGTGACTCAAGTCAAAGTTCACACCAGGACATTCGATCTGGAATGCTATTGCCATTTTACCATCGGTCTTATCGACACTGATAAAGCTTAGCGTTCCTTTGAAATTTTCTTTGTAACTATCAATTGGAATATCACCGTTTTTATCATCCGGTGGAACACTGAAACGTGTTCCTGCAATTACATATTCTGTATTTTCAGTTATAAACGGTGAAGAGTGATTACCGCCTGAATTTGGAAGTTCAATGATCTCAGCAGTTCTGAATGTTGTAAGATCGATACGTGCAACACGGGGTGTATTATTTGCATTTCCAAACAACCATCTTCCATCAACTTCGCCATTAGTTTGCGATAATTCAGGATGGTGAAGATCATCCCATGGAACACTACCATGTGATGTGTTTAGCATAGGCTTTGATTCTTCTGAATAACCATATCCTTTTTCAGGATCTACAGAGAAAACAGGAATTACACGGAGGAGTCGACCTGATGGTAAACCATAGACAGCCATTTGTCCGCTGAACCCGCCGCTTACGAAATTGTAAAACTCGTCGTACTTTCCCGGAGCAACATATGCTTTGGCTGCAGCATCCCCGCTGATTGCATTTCCTGCGTTCTTAGGTTTACAGGCAAATAAAGAACTAAGAGCAATAACAATTGCTAATGAAACTATTTTATTATTTTTCATAATCTATTTTGATTAATGGTTTTAGTTTTTCGGTAGAAGAAATATTATTTTACTCCGTCATTTTCTCTCATAAATTCAAGAAGAGCACGTGCATCATCATCACTCACACTTTGATTTGGCATTCTGACAAGACAAATTTCAAGTTGAGCCTGAACTTTCGGATCTTTGTCGATCATCGCATCAGTGTTTGTAACAAAATTCATGATCCACGCCGGTTGATTTCGCTCTGTTACGCCTTTCCAACCCGGACCAACTAAGCGTTCATCAGTAAGTTTGTGACACGATGAACATTTAATGTCGTAAGCTTTTTTTCCGTTGGCAGCCATAGCCGCGTCAAGTTTATCGGCAAGCATAACGTCTTTGAATTTTCCTTCTCCACGATTGGGGTCATAAGATGGGGCGCCACTTGAAGTTTCAGTTCCGGTAGCCGGTGCTGATTCAGCGCCTGTGTTCTGATTGTTTTGATCGCTACCACCGCATGCAGCAAGAAAGGCGATGATTGAAAATGTGATGCAAAGAGAGACTAATTTTTTCATGGTGATTTGTTTAATTATGAATATAAGCACAATATTACCATGCTCGTGGAACGGTATTTTATGAGTTGAATCATAATGATATAAAGCATAAATGGGATACTCATTTCAGATGCTGAAAACCAGATTAGGTCATTTCAATTCGTTCAATTTGAAGTGAAAACGATGTAATAGAAAGAAGAAGTTTAATTTTTATGATGCAAGTCATATAAGTTGTTGTGAAAATTCATATTTCAGTTTTGTACTGATTTGTAGTTTTAATTTTTAATTGTTGTTATTATGATAGACATAGACATATTGTTAGCTTGGGGCGGGATTTATAAAACTTACAAGCAAGGTGAAACGATTTTTGAAGAAGGATCCAACTGCACTTGCTACCATCAATTAGTAGAAGGTCAGGTAAAATGGATCAATTTTAATGATGATGGAAAAGAGTTTATCCAGATATTGATCGATCCGGCTGAGAGTTTTGGGGAGATTCCACTTTTCGATGATGAGCCATATGTTGCTAGTTCAATTGCAATAGAAGATTCATTGGTTATAAAATTGCCAAAGCATTTGTTTTTACAGATTCTTAAGGAGAATACAGAGTTCAGTTTTAAGTTTGCTGCTATGTTGGCAAATAGATTGCGATTTAAGTTTATGCTTCTTAAAACAAATGCGTTTGAAAATCCGGAGAATCGAGTTACAGCTTTATTGACATATTACAAAAAGAAAAAGTGTATTCAAGGGGAGAAAAGTGTCAGAGTCAATTTGACCAGACAACAAATTGCAAATATGACAGGATTGAGAGTTGAAACTGTTATCAGAACAATTCGGCATTTGAATGATCTGGGAAGTCTGGATATTAGAAACGGTAAGGTTTTTATTTAATTATGATTGAGGTCATACTGATAGACACCCTTTAGAGAAGAAATTTACGTTTAAGATTATCAGTCTAAAATGACATCAGAAGTTTCAAAATGGTTTCGCATTTCTCTTTTAAATTTGTCGATCGTTGCATTCATAGGAGTTCTATTGCGATACAAGATTGCTTTTTCTCTTCCTTTTCTTGATCAACATTTTTTATT
>JAYUWA010000491.1:0-3700 GCA_043753795.1 Bacteroidota bacterium
CGTATCAGGAAATAGTCCCCATGGAGGTCACATCAGAGTCAGGTTTAATCAGAAGGCAATTTCTGCAATGAACGATTCAGCAACACGACTGACCAGTACATTCTTCCCTGATGAATCTTTGATCGTAAAGGAAGTGTATGGCCCAAGCGGCGGTCCGTTACTTCAATATTCAGTCATGTACAAGTTTCCAGGAGCTTCTAATAGTGGCTCCGGCTGGGTATGGGCTGAATTTTCTCCGGACGGTACTGTTTTCTATTCATCATCAGAAAAAGGTGGAGACTGTATTTCTTGCCATTCAGCGAGTGGGAATAATGATCTGGTGCAGGTATTTCGGTTCCACTAAATAATGAATAGTGAATAGATAACACTAGACCTCTTTCGGCTACAAGCCTCATTTATTCTCATTCAACGATTATTCTATAACTACATCGAATTATTAGGTTACACTTGTTGTGGTGAAAATCAAAATTCACAAACACTAATCTATTTAATTCCGAAGTTAAATGAGAAAATTCTTACTCTTTCTGACCTTTTGCGCCTTTGCTTCTTCATCAAATGCGCAGATAATTGACCCCAACTGGAAATATCTTAGAACGACCAACACCGGTATCGGTGGCGATTATTCTTTTGTAACGGAAGCGGACAATTGTGGAAATATCTGGACCGGAGGTTATCTCCCTTTCCATGCTCAAGGGAGTCTGGTTCGTTTTAATGATACGACTTGGACAAGCTGGAGCAACTTCGAAGGATATATACCGGGCTCTATCGTAACTGCAATTGCATTTGACAATACAGGGGGAGTATGGGTGGGCTGTGATGAAAATCAGAACTTCGGTCTGCATGGCGGAGTAGCACATTATGATGGTACAAATTGGGAGATGTGGAATTCAACAAATTCACCATTGACAGAAGATTTTGTTGAAGGTATTGTTATTGATCATAACAACAATGTATGGATCACATTTTACAACAATCAAACAGGAGCCGGAGGTGTTGCGAAATATGATGGAACTACATGGACAGTCTACACACCATCCAATTCAAATCTCCCTTCAGAAGAAGTAAAAGATATTGACGTTGATGCACAAAACAACATCTGGATAGGTTGTAATTTAGGCCTAATAAAATTTGATGGTACAACATGGGATCTTTTCACTTCTGCAAATTCAGGATTGTCTGTGAACAATGGAATAAAAGATGTGGAAGTTGATGAAGTGACAAATAAAGTTTATGTGGTTACAGTTTTTTCAGTAGACATCTATGATAACGGAATATGGAGTCACATTAATAATACAAACTCTCCTGTTGGAAATTCAAACTTAGTTGAAGTTGATGCACATGGTGACACAATAATTATTGGTTCTCTGGGAAGTGGTTCAGGAGCTTTTATTTTTGATGGTTCATCGTGGACAATTCATCAGGCGCCTAACCATGTTTATAATGTTCGTATCGATTATGATGGAAATTATTGGATCTGCGGAATTGGTTTCTTAGAAAAATATGACGGTATAAGTTGGACAACCTATGATAAATTCAATACCGGCTTACCTGCCATGCAAAATTTCGATGTGTTTATTGACAGTAGAAATCGTGCATGGTTCGGAAGCGCACTTAATGGTGGAATAAGCATGTTCGATTGTCCTAACTGGGAAAGCTATAGTCCTTACAATCGCAATCATTATCCACAGCCAATTGATTATACAGGAACCGGACGTAGTGTAACAGAAGATAGTTTTGGAGATATCTGGATGCTGTATGATGGCTCTCCGGGAGGTGTTGTGCAAATTCCAAATGGCAATGTGCAAAATGGAGCAGCATGGGTTGTGTGGGATAATGTTACAGCAGGAATTCCATTGGGATTTGCTGTAAAAATTTGTGCTGATAAATCCGGTAATGTTTGGGTTGGTTCCGGTCTTGGTACAACAATAGCACGATACAGCCATGCCACTAACTCATGGACAAACAATTTTAACATCGCGCAGATTGGTGGTGTACTTGAAATTAATTCCATTCGTGTAGATGACTCAAACAATGTATGGGTATGTGGCGGAAATGGTCTTGCAAAATTCGACCAAACAAACTGGACGTTCTATACATCTCTCAACACTCCAATGCAGGCAGGTTTTGTGAATGATATTGCATTTGACAGTTTAGGGAACAAATGGATAGCAACTGAACATGGTGTGTACAAATTCGACAACACCACTTGGACATTATACAATAGCAGCAACACACCAATGTTTGGTGATTGGGTAAGTTCAATTGTTTTTGATTCAAACGGATTACTTTACATTCATGCTGAAGACGCAGTTTTTCCGGGTGTTCCGCAAGGAGTGCTATCATTTGACGGATCAACATGGTTAACTTACACGACAACCAATTCAGGTTTACCTGAACAATTTGTAAGACGGTTGACAGCTGACACATTAGGAAACATCTGGCTTACAACACCGGGAATGGGAATTGCGGTCTTCAATCCAAATGGTGTAGTTGGGCTTGACTGCATAGATAAAAATTTGCAATTATGTACGACCACAACTTCTGTCAACGAAGGTGATGTGCAGAATGAAAACAGTTTTGTCGTCTATCCAAATCCGTTCACTGAAACTGTTATCCTGGAATTTATTTCAGATGAAACAAAAAACATTTTTGTTTCGGTAATTGATGTTGTTGGAAAAGAAATCAAAAGTATGTCTTTCAACAATATCACTTCAGGAAAAAATAAAATCAGTATTGATCTGACTGAAATAAAAAGCGGAACATATTTTTGTACAATAAAATCTGGCAGGGGTTCTCAGGTAATCAGGATTGTTAAAAATTAGATCTGGTGTTGGAAGAGAAAAGTGTATTGGCTGGTGTAAGTTTAAGTTTTAGAGTAAGTGTATGTTAAAGAAACACCCTCATCCGGGAGACAGAAGAGGGTGTATTCACTAGACCACAAAAAAACACAATATTTAAAAACCACTCATAGAACTGATATTTCCATTATGGCAACTTTGACATTTTGCGCCTCTTTCTGAAGCGTTGTAAATAACTTCACCAGATGCATCAGTACTTGTCCAGATCCAACCGTTGTGAGCATTAGGATCTGAAACTGATCTGTACATTATATCGGAACCTGTTACATTTCCATTTTCATCGAGTGCTTCACGAACAAGCATGCTGTTGTTCGGATAAACTGTTTGGCCACCACTTTTAATTGAACCTGCAGCAGTCGAATTCATTTTAATTCGGAAGTTACCTGATGTTTGCAATGATTTCGCTGAAGCAGTCATATACACAAGATCAGAAGATGAATGCGCAACTCGTGCGATCGTTTGATCAGAGATTGATGTAGAAGAACTTTCGTTAGTTTCTTTTGTGCAAGACTGCATGATTGCCATAATTGAAATTAGGCAAAAAATACTTAGTAATGTTTTTTTCATGGTTTTCAGTTTTTGTTAAGTTAAAGTTAAATGAAAGTATCATGAACAATGTCTTGGAATTGTCACGCTTTCCCCTGAAAATGAAGAATTTGCAATTATCGTAAAATTTGAAGCCGGTAGGCATCCAGCCTGATAAATATAAAAAGCAGAATTGTGAACGACCACAATGACGAGCCGCCATAGCTAAAAAACGGCAACGGGATTCCAATTACCGGTGCTAAACCGATGGTCATACCGATATTAATCAATAAATGCACAAATAGAATACATGCTAC
>JAYUWA010000492.1:0-3698 GCA_043753795.1 Bacteroidota bacterium
AATTATAGATCTGTCTTTTCAGATTACCGTCGATATAAGATCCTGTATTGTATCCGACAATTGCGCCGGCGTTGATCCATTTCAGATGCACTTCAAGAGCCGGTAAATTTCTTGTGTCAATAATTCCGCTTGCCATAGTTAATACTGAATCAACGGCAATGCTACTGTTTGCACCCATCAGATATAATTTACCTGAAGGTTTATTCATGGTTACTCGGTTAAAATTAATTGCACCGGCCAGATTGGTAAAATACTGATTGTTCAAGCCATTAAATTCTACTCTGCTATTTGCATAATTAGTATTTAAAAATGTTGTGACACCATTTGCATTCGTAAAATTGCCGCCAACTTTCATTATCTTATTATTGATATTGAATTTTGAAGTATTGTTAACGGTAGTAAAGTTTCCGGCAATGTCAGTGTTTGCATTAAGGAAAACGGTACCGGTTGTCTTTTCAATTGTCAAATTATAAAATGCATTTCCGGCGGTTACACTACCGTTGATAAATTGATTTATTGTTCCAATGAATTTTACTACTGAACCCGGTTCAGCGATCAATGTACCGTTGTTTGTAAAATCGCCACAAACTTCCAAGACTGCATTCGACTTCAGACGAAGTGTTGCTCCTGAATTGATGACAACATTTCTGACAGAAACTGTTGAGTTAATAGTCGGATTACGATTAAATACGGAAGCATTGATGTAAGCATCAACCGTACATGATGGCGACGCATTACATGGCGGTGTTCCCCAATTCGAAACAGAAGTAAAGTTTGTGTCTACTGCACCCGACCAATTCACTGAAGAAGGATTGGATGCTATTGGCGATCCCATCCAGTCAAGCGTGAAGCCCGTTACAAAACTTGGCGGATTCCAGTTGTCAATTAAGATCAGATATGTTCTTTGCGTTGCACTAGTTATAGAAGGCTCCCAACTAAAAGTTGGGTTTGCAGTTGAAATCCCGGTTTGGCCTGTTGTCGTTGTCCAGTTACATCGTATCGATGGAAGTGAATGGGTTTGAATCAATGCACACGGATTAGAAACACCGGTAATATCCCACATGATAAAATCATAATCTGTAACTGAATTGATAGCGAACTGAAGTGTTCCCGGATTCACGGTAACTTTGTACCAGATCGAATTTCGTTCACCATTTGCCCAACAATCATAGTTAGTTGTAAAGTCACAAACATTTCCGAAATTCAACGGACCCGGATCAGGAACGACAATATTTGTAGAACCACAAACTTCAAAAGGATATGCACAATCCTGCTGATATGCAGGCGGCAAAGTGCCTGTTGTACCGTCGATAACATTAATTTCAAAAGTTCCTGTCTGGCTATTGAATCCATCTACTGCAATAAACACCGTATCGCCTGGAGTCAAACCGGTCAGCAATAGTTCTGAGTAATCATGATACGATTGATTGCTTTGCACACCGCAATCCGGCCCGTCATCATTACATCCTCTGGAAGTATAAGCAGTTGCTGAATTTGCACAACCTCCACTGAAAGTGAATGCCTGAATTTGAGTGTCAGTTAAAGTAAGTGGGTTCGTGCGAATTTTCATTGTTCCATTTGCAGGAGCAACGGCTTTATACCAAACAGTATTTACAATTCCACCTGCTACACATTGTGCAGAGTTTGGTGGTTCATTTAATGCACCCGAACAAGTATTGTATCCTGAAGCTGTTCCTCCCATTGGAACTAAAACAGCTGTACATGGAACATCGTTTGGTGGTCCGCATGCACTGGAAAGACAAAGATCGAAGTTACCCGTATTCGCCGGACTCACAGTCCACAATCTAATGTAATACGTTACACCATTTGTAACCGGAATTGACAACAAAGGCATACTGCTTCCTGCAGAGTTATCGTCACAAGCAACTAATGTAAGAGCACCGCAATTGGCTCCTGAATAAATGGCCATTGCTGCATCTGCTGTTGGATTAGCAGCCGCTACTTGTGTTCTTACTAGTAAACTGCCTGTGAAAGTAGGATTGAAGCGTAACCAGACATCAGGAGTTAGTCCATCGACAAAATTACCACATGGCGGAACAGGAATAGTTCCTGCAGCAGTGGCCTGAGCACATTCAGTATTGAATGTTGAAAATGCACAAGGTGTATTATTAGCAATACTACCGAGGCTCTGTGCTGCCGAACACGGATCGTATGCGATAGTTGTTCCTAATGACGTAATTGAAATGTCAAATGGAATATTATTGGTCGCATTTAGTGGATTGTTATCGACAAGTATGTAATATGTTGTATTCGGTATAAGTGAAATTGAATTGATCTGAATTATTCCTGTAACTCCGGCAGTGGAAGCAATACATTGAGTTGTTCCCAAATTCGGACAGCCATTATAGACAAAAATACTTGGATTAGTTCCGGAACTATTAACAGTGACCTGAATACAGATAGGTGATGCACCTGTTGTGTAAGCGAATACATAATCCTCACCATTAAGATAAGGATCGTGACACTGTGCATTTAAACTATCGTATTCATTTCCTGAACCGGCTGTATTCATTCCACTTTGAGAGAATGGAAGCGTACAAATATATTGTGGATCTGAGCAGGTAGTACCTAAAGTAGTGAATGGACCTGTTGAAGTTGTTGCGCAAATCTGAAACTTGCCATATTTATTGTTGTCTCCGGTAACTCTGACATAAAGTGTTTCCGCAGCACAAGATCTGCCTACTGTGAGTTGTCCGTAAGTTGCAAATGTTGTTCCTGTTGTACTACAGGCAACTGGTGCTCCACCGCATGAAGAGTATAGTTCAATAGTTGTTCCTGTCATTGCCAGTGGACAAGCAACCGGCGCTGTTGTTATTGTTACACCACTTACTCCTGCAGGCTTTATAAATGAAAACCAAACATCGCCTGTATCAGAAGCAGCACAGGAAGGACCTGTCACAGCAGTCTTTGTAGAGTGCGCATTTGAAGCTGTGATATAATTACACGTTGAAGAAATTGTGCCTAACGAAGTTGCATTGGCACAAAGATCATTTGCATTCGGTGTAGGATTTAAAACATACTGAACGTTATTCGGACGCATGTAAAAATTACCGCTTCCTGAAAGTGCAGCTAAATTGTTTACAGAAGAAGTTACTACTGTTCCGGCAACACCGGCTACTGTAGCGCCCGGACCAACACCTGTTCCGCCAATAAATAGACCTGTTACAATACCGGCACTGGAACCAACGTTGATCGTTGTATTACCTGCTGTACCTGTAATGGGAGTGACTATTGGTGCGAGAGCCGTAGAAAATTCTGCAGCATCACTTACCGTTGCAGTGATAGTTCCTGTTGGAGTGATAGAATAATATTCGCCACAACCGGAAGCATACCCAATAGAAGCACTGCTCGGTGTAGCTCCGTTCATATTATAAACAGAAGTTGGATAAATAAATGTGATTGCACCGGCAGCAGAAAGTCTGACACCGAATGAATAACCTGCTGCCGTACTATTCTTTGGCATTCTTGCATTCCATCTGATAAAAAGATCAGTACCGACAATTGCATAAACATATTGTGTAGCTGCAATGTCATCCCACATAGGTGCGATGAGTGGAGTACCACCTGTATATCCCGATAAGCTATTCGCAGGAAGTGATGATGCAAAGTAAGGCGGGATCGCTGCAGAAGGTAACAAAGCTACCCAGCCATTTGTTGAGACCAGAAAGTTGTTGTAG
>JAYUWA010000493.1:0-3694 GCA_043753795.1 Bacteroidota bacterium
GTCGCTGAACTTGTTTTCTTATATCTAACATTAAACGAAGTTGCACTGCTTACACTTGCCCAATCCAAAGAAGCGGTAGTTGAAGTTACACCTACAACAGAAAGTGCGGATGGTATTGTACAAGCACTACTTCCGGATGTTGTAGCAAAAACTCCTGAACCCGAATAAGAACCCGTACCTGGTCCACAAATTGTTTGCACCTGGAATTCATACCATGTAGAAGACGAAAGTCCTGAAATATTTTTTGAGTTAGTTGTTGCGCTAATGGTAATCCATGCAGCTCCTGAATTTCTCACTCTGTATTGAACATTATAACCTGAATTTCCGCTGACAGAACTCCAGCCCACTGTACATGAACTTGCAGTTTTATCTGTTGAGGTAAATTGATTCACATCAGGAATTCCACATGATGCACCTGACGTTGTAAATGTTGCAGTACTTGAATAAGCACTGTTTCCACCTGAACAGATCGTTTGCACCTGATATTGATATGATGTTCCTGCAGTTAATCCTGCAAGAGCTTTTGAATTAGATAAAGTTGTTACGATCGTCCATGTGCTTGAACCGTTTCCTCTGTATTGTACATTGTAACCGTTGAAACCGGAAACAGCAGTCCACTGGATATTCGCACCTGATGTTGTAATAGAGGTTACACTGAAGGAAGAAGTTGCAGGCACACCACAAGTTAAAGCAGTTGTTGTAAAGACACCACTTGCCGAGAAAGAACTTGTTCCGCCGGAACAGATCGTTTGCACCTGGAATTCATATTTAGTATTAGCAGCTAATCCTGATAAATTCAGTGTAGCTGATGTTGCAGCAAGACTTGACCACGCAGCTGTTGAATTATAAACCTTATATCTCACATTGTAACCGGCAGAACCTGATATTGGTGTCCAGTAGATCGTAGCAGATGAACTTGTTTTGTTGATAGTACCGAAATAATATACATCGGGAGTATTACAATTCACTCCTGCAGTTGTAAAATAAACAGAGCCGGTATATGCACTTGACGAACCACTGCATACTGTTAATACCTGAAATTCATACGATGTATTTTGAATCAGTCCGGAGATATCTTTGGAATTTGTAGTAGAAGAAGTTGTAGTCCATGATGACGTTCCTGTTATTCGATAACGAAGTGTATAGCTATTCGCTCCTGCAACCACTCCCCAGTTTAACCGGGCACTTGTTGCTGCGATAGCAGTACTTGATACCATTGTTGGTATTCCGCAAGCTGCTGCTCGAGTCTGAAATGTAGCGGTATTCGTAAATGAACTGGCAGCACCATAACCATTAGCCTGTACTCTATAGTTATAAGAAGTAGCAGGATCTAATCCGGTAAGAGTTGTTGCATTCGAGCTTACTGTTTCTGTCGTCCATGAGTTGGTACCTGTACGGGCATATTGAATTGAATAATTAACAGCACCTGCAACAGGATTCCAGTTAATGGTAGCATTTGAAGATCCTATCTGAGAAGTTGCAATTCCGTCCGGAGTAGCACAAGCTGCATTTGCAGAAGTTGAAAAAGAAATTTTAGGGCTCCAGGCACTTTGATTTGATGAATTACATTTTGTCTGTACCTGATATTGATATGAAGTAGATGGTGTTAGTCCGGAAATGATTTTTGTATTTGTACTTGAAGAATCATTCGTCCATGTATTAGAACCTACAACTCTGTATTTAATTTTGTAATAATTTATTCCTGACTGAGATCTCCAGTTTAGTTGAACACTTGAGGCACTCATTGAAACTGCTGACAGGCTTTCCGGTGTTGTACAAGAACTTCCTGTGTGAAAAAATTCTGATGTAGAATAAGCAGTACGTCCGACACTTGAATTTGCGCTGACCTGATATTCATATTCTGTATCAGCAGTAAGATTTTCTATGAATGTAGAAGTTAGAATTGTTGACGTCGTAGACCAACTCGCAGTTCCTACCGGGCGATAGCGAATAGAATATTCTGTAGCGTTTTGTACACCGTCCCAGTTAAGAGTCGCGGCATTCGATGAAACAGAATTTTCCGGAACGTAAGAAGAATTACTTCCTGTTTGAGCAAAAATTAAATTAATATTTAAAAATAAAAACGCCTGAAGAATTAAGACCAAACGGATTGTAGTATTCTTTTTCATCTTTCTTTTATTATAGTGGTTAGCGGCTTAAATCTTAGTAGCAAACTAATTTTATTAAATGATTAACGCAGGACTTTTCATCTAATATTTTTCAGCCGAAATAAATTACTTGTGCAAATACGCAAACAATTCAGGAGTAAAAATGGATTTCCAAAACACTTCATTTAAAACACTAAATTGACAACTGTGAATTTAAAACTCAAAAATCTGTGCCAGCTTCTGATTACCAATACTTAAGCCTCGATTTCAAGCTAAAAAACGCTGCTGTTTTTTAGTGTTTTTTTACGTTTTCGGTCTGCAAAATTTCACCTTTTCCCCAAAATCCAAAGCGGATTTCCAACAGAAAAAATCAAATCAGAAATCTGAAACACCTGTAAACAATGGACTTTCCGAGACACCATCTAATTTTTTCCTCAACAAAATATGAAATAATTTAATTCAAAAAAATAAAAATAAAAAAGATATACACTATTTAAAAACAAGCTGAAAAATAGCGGAAATTTATTGTGAACTATTCTTCTCAAAATTCAATAAGGAAAATAATATCCCCAATTAATTAGCGGAATTAATTAAATAATGAAATGTAATTTATTGGACAGTGCTGAAAATTAAACACAGAAGAAAAATAAATTTAACACGGAGAAAAAGGAGAAAAAAAGGGAGAAAGAAGAGATCTCTTTTTTTTCCCTTTTTTTTCTCCTTTTTCTCCGTGTTAAAAACTTTAATTCCGTTTCGTCGGAACCCAAACCCCACTCTTAATCCCTCTCCTGAAATCCAAATACCCTTTGATCAGCGCCAGATTCATATAGGAGAAATAGGCAATGAAGCGGATAAACCTGAAATGCATACCCATTTTTTTCAGAGATACATCTAACAGAGGTGCAATCAGCAATAAGATTTCTCCGATAAACAGGATCAGAAAAATATTTCCGAATGGAATTAGGAAGAATAAACTGATCAGTGAAGTCAAAAGAAACAATGGTGTGATCCATCGGATCAATTTATGACTGATGAAACAAAAACCAACACGAGAAAACGGATTCAGCAAAAAACTTTTCAGTCGGGAAAGGTTTTGAAAATTTCCGGATGAGATTCTTGCTTTCCTACGGAACTCTATCTTTATTTCATTAGGTACATCTTCATAGCACACTGCACTTAACTCATTTCTACATTGAAATCCTTTCTCAAGAATTTTCATTGAAATATAAAAATCGTCCACTAAAGAATCAGCAGGTACGGGTTCAAACAATTCTTTCCTGATCATATAACAACCGCCGAATGGTCCCATCATCGTTCCCCACAGCAGACCTTCATGATATTTGATCAGGTTTTCTCTTTGTATATATGATTTCTCCTGCATGGAAATTCCATCTTTGCGCATGCCAACATTCAATATGTTTGCGCCAACCAGTCCGACAGTCTCTTCAGAAAAATGTCGGAGCAGGTTCGATATCGTATCTTTCTCAAAATACACATTAGCATCTGTCAGAATGACGAGTGGATACTTTGCATGCTCGACCAGATCATTGATGACAGACGGTTTGCCTCGTCTTTGTGTGAAATTA
>JAYUWA010000494.1:0-11105 GCA_043753795.1 Bacteroidota bacterium
TTACAGTTCATTTCATAAAAGAAAAATTTTCTAATGAAGAGATCAATCATTTTATTACACAGATCAAAAATCAATCTAATGAATCATCGCTTCCGAAAAATGAAATTCAAATTCAACAACGTTTAACGCGTGAAGAATACGTTTCAGAGATCAATGAAATAAAGCAGCACATTCAGCGTGGAGACATTTACGAAATGAATTATTGTCAGGAATTTTATTCTGAGGATGCGACTATTGATCCGTATCAATCCTATTTAGATCTGAATGAAATTTCGCCTATGCCGTTCAGCGTTTTCTCAAAATACAATGAGCATTTCTTATTGTGCGCCAGTCCGGAAAGATATCTGGCTAAATGCGGACGAAAAATAATTTCGCAACCGATCAAAGGTACAGCAAGAAGAGATATTGATCCGGCAGAAGACAAGTTAATTGCGGAACGACTCTTTCATGATGAAAAAGAACGTTCTGAAAATGTAATGATCGTTGATCTGGTAAGAAACGATCTTTCAAGGACTGCTATGAAAGGATCCGTTAATGTGGAAGATCTTTTCGGCATCAAAACATTTATGCAATTACACCAGATGGTCTCAACTGTAACTTCTGTTCTTGAAGAAGGAAAAGATCTGTCCGACCTCATCCGTACGAGTTTTCCCATGGGCAGCATGACCGGAGCTCCGAAGATCCGGGCAATGGAAATAATCGAAGTCAATGAAAGATCAAAAAGAGGTTTGTATTCGGGAACTGTTGGCTATCTTTCACCTTCAGGGGATTTTGATTTGAATGTTGTGATCAGAAGCATTCTTTACAATTCCGAAAAAAAATATCTTTCCTTTACTGTTGGGAGTGCTATTACAATTGGCTCAAAAGCGGAAAATGAATATGAGGAATGTTTACTGAAAGCTGAGGCGATGATGAAAGTTTTGATGAAATAATCAAAGCGTTCTTTAAGATGTTTCTTTTAATATAAATGTAATAAATGCTCCTAAATAAATTCAACAACTTTCTTCTTTCCAAAGACCTCCTTAAAAAAGATCATAATGTTCTCGTAGCAGTTAGTGGCGGACTCGATTCAATTGTTCTGTGCAGACTTTTAAGAGAAAGAAAGATTGATTTCGCAATTGCTCACTGTAATTTTAAACTCCGTGGAAAGGAATCTGACGGCGATGAAGAATTTGCAAAAAAAATTGCGGCAGATTATAACGTTCCGTTTTATAGTATTCAATTTAAGACAAAGGCATATGCAAAAGAGAATAAACTTTCAACCCAGGAAGCCGCACGTGAACTGAGATACAAATGGTTCGAGAAGATCCGCGCAGAAAATGAAGTCGACAAGATCGCTGTTGCACATCATTTAAATGATTCGATCGAGACTTTTTTTATCAATACTATCCGCGGAACAGGACTTGCAGGGATGAAAGGAATTTCAGCGAACAATGGACACATAATCCGGCCATTACTTTTTGCTACAAGGGAAGAATTAGAAGAATTTGCAAAGAAGAAAAAACTGAAATGGCGTGAAGACAGTTCCAACGCCGGCGACGACTACCTCCGCAATCGCATCCGCCATTCTGTAATTCCGGAATTAAAAACGAAGAACCCTGAATTTGAAAAAAGCATGCAACGGTCGCTTGACTTTTTTGATTTTGCTAACCACATTCAGAAAACATTTATAGAAGACTGGAAAAAGAAAAACACTTCAACAACTGCTGATGGCTCAATTACGATCAGACTGAAGCCTATCATGGATTTTGAATACAGCAGTGCTTTGCTGTCTGCAGTTCTTCATTCATTTGGGATCACTAATCTGGATCCAGAAAAGATTCTCGACTCCTCTCCGGGAAAGATCTTTCAGAGTAAATCTTCACGGATACTTTTTGACAGAAACTCAATAGTACTCCAACCGAAAAAGTCTGACTCTTCCCAAGAATTTTTAATTTCCCATACTCCCGATCAACTGGTGATTGGTGATCACAAGTTCAGTTTTGAAACGATCAGTTCACACCGCCTGACAGCTATTCCCAGAGAAGAAAACATTCAAGCCGTTGATGCCGGGAAACTTCTGTTCCCTTTACAGGTCAGAAAATGGCAGGCCGGCGATTCTTTTTACCCCTTGGGGATGTCTAAAAGAAAGAAAATCAGCGACTTTTTGATCGATAAAAAAGTGAATAGATTTGAGAAAGAAATGACCTATGTGCTCTTGTCGGGTAAAGACATTGTATGTATCTTGGGACATCGTATTGACGACCGTTTTAAAATTACGGAAGACACGGTTTCTGTACTTTACGTTGAACGAATTTATGGCTAACGAATCAGCTCCACTTTATGTAGAAAAACAGTACCTCGGTTATAACCAACTGAGTATGCTGCGTCGTTTATCATTGGCGCTGTTTTGTTTTGGATTGTACTGGTGGAAGGTGAGTAATAACCAGAATGGAGATCTTTTTTTCCTGCTCGGTGTGGTCATAATTGTGATCAGCATCATTTTACTTTTTGTTTTGCATTTAAAGATCCGGGTATTCAAAACTTATATTGAACTGGATGGTTTATGGACAGCAAAGAAGGTCAGCATTGATTTAAAGAATATCGTAAAAGTAGAACGCAAAAAATACAGTCAATATCATCTCAACAATGCAGTTTTCAATCTTCACCTGAAAGGCCTGATCCGTTTTTATACCGGCGGCAATGAAGCGGTGGAGATTACGGACAAAAATGGTAATCCGTACCGTATTGGAACTCAACGACCTGTTGAGCTGGAAAAGGTGCTAAAAGAATTGATTGCAGCATAAAATTTCCTGATGAGTTTTTCGTCATTAACACTAACCACTTAAATAAACAATAAAAAATGAAAAAGTACCTAATTTGGATCATCCTCGGAGTTCTGGTTTTGTTTTCGATTACTTCTTACAACGGTTTAGTTGGATCAAGAGAATCAGTAAACAAAGCATGGGCAAATGTTGAAACGCAATATCAACGTCGTGCAGATCTGATTCCTAATCTTGTAAACACTGTTAAAGGTGCTGCAGATTTTGAAAAATCTACATTGACTGCTGTTATGGAAGCCCGCGCAAGCGCAACGAGTGTTAGAATTGATCCAAACAATATCACTCCTGAAAAACTTCGTGAATTTCAGGCTGCACAATCACAAGTTGGCGGAGCATTGAGCAGATTACTAGCTGTTGCTGAAAACTATCCACAGTTGAAAGCAGTTGAAAGTTTTCAGCAGCTTCAGGCGCAGTTGGAAGGAACTGAAAACCGTATCACGGAATCTCGCCGTCAATACAATGAGGCAGCGCAAGGATACAATGCATCGCGGACTAAATTTCCACGAGTGATCTTTGCAAGCTTATTCGGATTCCCGGTAAAACCATATTTTGAATCAGACAAAGGCAGCGAAAAAGCTCCTGAAGTAAAATTCTAATGGCAGCAGAAGATAAATTATCTGAAAAGGAACGTCGGCAGATACTTGCAACAATTGCTGCTGCCGAACAAAACACATCAGGTGAAATACGCCTATTTGTTGAAGATGTATGTGGTGAAAATGTGCTCGACAGAGCAGCATACATCTTCGACAAATTGGGAATGAAAAAAACCAAAGACAGAAACGGAGTACTTTTCTATCTGGCTTTCGAGTCACATCAGTTTGCTATATTAGGCGATGCCGGAATTCATGCAATCGTAAAGGATGATTTCTGGCATGAGATCAAAGCTAAGATGACAAACTATTTCACCGAAGGTGAATTTGTAAAAGGTCTTACGATTGGTATTGAAATGACCGGCAAAGCCCTCAAAACTCATTTCCCTTATCAGTCAAATGACAAAAATGAATTGTCAGACGATATTGTTTTCAAAGTATAATTTACAATAATTAAATTCCCGGAGTGATCACATTCTCAAAATTACTTTCTCCACTATTCAGTCGTAGCTTACTTGCGATCTGTGTCGTGCTTTTTTCTTTTGCGGGAATTTCTGCACAAGATTTTCCGGAGAAAGCAACACGACTGGTAACCGATTATACTGGAACGTTACGTCCTGATGAACTTCAGTCGCTGGAAAATAAACTGGTAGCATTTGACGATACTACTTCAATGCAGATTGCCGTTGTGGTCATGACTTCTCTCGGCAACTATGATATTTCTGATTACGCCGTTCAGCTTTTTAATAAATGGAAGATCGGTGATAAATCGAATAACAGCGGAGTACTTTTACTAGTTGCAAAAGATGATCGGAAAGTCTGGATCACAACCGGCTATGGAATGGAAGGAGTTTTTCCGGATGCGCTTGTCAAGCAGGTTATCGATCGTGAAATTGTTCCCAAATTCCGAAGCGGTGATTACTTCGGTGGCATCGATGCCGGAACATCAGCAATAACAGGAATTGTTACCGGAGAATATAAAGCATCAGGAAAAAAATCTAAAGGTGGCAAAGGCGGAATTTTTCCTTTCCTTATGGTCGCTTTCATTTTCTTAGTGATCGTAATTTCTCAAGTCGGAAGAGCAAAAAAATACGGAGCTAAGAACAATTTAGGATTCTGGGCTGCATGGGCATTACTCAATGCCGCTTCCAGCAGAAGCCAGGGCTCATGGGGCGGCTTCACCGGTGGTGGAGGCGGTGGTTTCGGCGGTGGTGGATTTGGCGGGTTTGGCGGAGGAATGTCTGGTGGTGGTGGTGCTGGGGGTAGTTGGTAAAAGATCTACTACCATGACAGAGACCTGGTATTCACAATAGGGACAGTGACTTAGTAGTCACACCTCACACTCACACTGACACGGACACTCAATTTAGTGTGAGTGTGTAAGTGTGACACACTATTGCAAATTGATGTTTCACTTCACTAGAGTTACAGGGACAGAGTCCCGATAGCCTCAGTCAAAGTATACAACTATGAAATATTTCCTCTCAATTTTTTTACTCACCATATTCTCTTGCACTTCTCCAAAATCAAACAAGCCCATCATCGGTTTCATCGACCAACTTCAGGATGAGACTTTGGAAAAAGCTAAGACCGGATTTTTCGATGCATTGAAACAAAACGGTTTTGATTCATCCAATATTGATATCATTTATCGCAATGCACAAAATGATCAGCCTACGATGTTGCAGTCGCTTGATTACATCATAAGTCAGAATCCGATACTGATCGCGACCAACCCTACTCTACCAACAATCTCCGCTGTACAAAAAACGAAAACGATACCGATCTTTATGATGGTCTCGCCGCGACCGGATCTGGTTAAACTTATTGATGCAAACGGGAAATCTCCTGCAAATTTATTCGGCACTTTTGAAACACTGGAATATCTTGATACAGCACTGTTACTTATCAGAAAGGTTTTACCAAATGCAAAAAGAGTCGGAACAATATTTAATCAGAGCGAACCGCAATCGGTTGATGCGTTAGCACGAATTGAAAAAACATGTGCTGCTGCCGGATTGGAACTAATAAAAATGCCGGTTAATAATTCGAGTGAAACACAACTAGTGGTCGCTTCCCTCCTTTCGAAAAATATCGATGCCTTTTTTGCTTTACCTGATAACACCGTTTTCTCTTCGATGGAAATTATTGTAAAAAGCTGTGACGACAAAAAAGTTCCCGTTTTTACAAGCGAAGAAGGATTGGTAAGTCGTGGCGCTGTTGCAGCCTTCGGAGCAGACATGTACCAATGGGGATTTCAAAGCGGAACACAAGCCGCAGCGTTTTTGAAATTAAAATCTACTGCCGGACTAGCACCTGAAATGGTTTCTGTTCGCAGGCGTGTTTATAACCCTGTGAAGGCTGAGCTGTTTGGTCTGTCATTCGATAGTACCTTCACATCAGTAAAATAAACTGATGAGTTTTTATTTAAGCGCAATCATACTCGGACTTGGATTTGCTTCACTTGCAATGGGCATCTTTGTTTCCATGCGCATTTTTAATATTCCCGATATTACAACGGATGGTAGCTTTACCTTAGGCGGAGTTGTTGCTGCTGTTCTTATTGCTGACGGACAAGATCCTTTCCTTGCAATGCCAATTGCATTTTTAGCGGGAGCAGTTGCGGGAGCATTCACAGGAATCATTCATACCCGATTAAAAGTAAATGCACTTTTAGCAGGGATACTTGTTATGACTGCTTTGTATTCGATCAACCTGGCAATAATGGGAAGATCGAATTTGCCGATGATAAATTATCCTACGATTTTTTCATCAACAACATTTTTTGGAAAAGAATCTTTGCAACAGTTTACACTGCTTGCGATTATAATTCTTTCAATCTTCGCACTACTGCTTTGGTTACTGAAAACAGATTTTGGTTTAGCAATGAGAGCGACCGGTAACAATGAAAAAATGATCCGGGCATTAGGAGTAAATACTGATGCAATGAAAATATTCGGCATAGCATTGGCGAATGGATTAACAGCTATCAGCGGATATCTGATCACACAGATCCAGGGTTTTGCAGATATCAATATGGGAATTGGAATTGTTATCATCGGACTTGGTTCTGTAATGATCGGACAAATTCTTTTTTCACGGAAAGGCAATGAAAAATTAGTAATGCAACTGGCAGGAGTAATTATTGGCAGTATAATTTTTCGAATGATTCTTGCATTTGCTTTGAGTATAGGTATAGATGCTATTTATCTGAAACTTGTTGTTGCTGTATTTGTTCTTGCTGTTGTGAGTATTCCTAATTCAAAAAGTCGGGCATGATAGAACTTCAGGGAATCTCTAAATCGTTTAATAAAGGTTCAGCAAATGAAAATCAATTGCTGTCTGATTTCAATCTGACATTAAAGGAGAATGACTTTACTGTAATTGTTGGTAGCAATGGTTCGGGCAAGTCGACACTTTTAAATTTACTTGCAGGAAATTATTTTCCTGATTCCGGGAAAATTTTATTGGATGGAAAGGATATCACTCCGCTCAAAGATTTCCAAAGGAGTAAGTGGATTGCCAGGATCTTTCAGGATCCGTTAGCCGGAACAGCGCCCGATTTAACCATTTTGGAGAATTTCAGACTGGCTTCATTACGAACTCATCGTAAAGGACTTAATTTAGGGATTAATCAGAAATTCACTGATCAGATCACAGAAAAAGTTGCCGGATTGGGACTTGGATTAGAAAGCAAACTAAATCAGAATATGGGTTTGTTATCCGGCGGACAACGGCAGGCACTAACATTGATTATGGCAACATCCGACGAAACCAGATTGTTATTGATGGATGAACCGGTTGCTGCATTGGACCCGAAAACTGCCGGAATCATAATGAAACTGGCGAATGATATCATCAAAAAATCGAAGCTCACTGCTATTATGGTAACTCATTCAATGAGAGATGTAATGGAATATGGCGATCGATTAATTATGCTTAAAAACGGTAAAATCGACAGAGATCTGTCAGAAACAACTAAAAAGAACCTCCAATTAAATGAGCTCTATGATTGGTTCGGCAGGTGAAATTATCTAAATTCGTCCGAATAAAATCGCAAACCCCTTTTTGCGTTAGTGGCTCTACTCCTTATATGAAAAAAGCAACCTTTCTCCTGTTCTTTTTAATGCTCGTTGGAAATGTTTTCGGACAAATAATCCAACCCGGAAAATGGACATTTTCAAAAGAAGATAATAAGAATGGAGAGTATACTCTCATCTTCAAATTAAAGATTGATCCCGGATGGCATGTCTTTTCACAGTCACAACCTGATGGAGGTTCCTTGAAGATGGAGTACACTTTTAAAAAATCAGAATGTTATCAAAGAATTGGAAAAGTTACTGAACCAAAACCTCATATCGAATTTGATTCGATCTTTATGGTCGATGAACACAGCTATGAAGGTGAAGTAATTTTCAAGCAAAAAGTTAAGGTCAATTCAAATTGTAAAATTACCGGTTCTGTCTTTGCACAATATTGCAAAGAATTATGCGTCCAATACGATACCGATTTTGAATTTACATTCGGCGATATAAAATCAGAAGCATCCCCATTAGATACTAATACTCTCGTTCAGAATCCTGAATTAAAAGACACTTCGAAAATTGTAAATGCCGTTATCATTCCGGGCCAATTAGAAGAAGGTTGTGGCGGCGAAGGTCAACCAATGTCTTCTACCGATAAATCGCTGATCGCAATTTTTATTGCAGGATTACTTGGTGGATTTGTTGCTCTGCTTACACCTTGTGTGTTTCCAATGATACCGATGACTGTAAGTTTTTTTACAAAGCGCAGTGGTAGTCGGAGAAAAGGAATTATGAATGCAATCATTTATGCATTATCCATAATTATTATTTACGTCTCACTCGGATTGTTCGTCACCGTCACATTTGGTTCCGATGCATTGAATGAGTTATCGAGTAATGCATTTTTCAATCTCTCCTTCTTTGTCATCTTCGTAATTTTTGCGATCTCATTCTTTGGTGCGTTTGAAATTACATTGCCCAGTTGGATGATCAACAAAGCAGATTCAGCCAGTGACAAAGGCGGATTGTTAGGGATCTTCTTCATGGCATTCACGTTGTCGTTGGTTTCATTCTCTTGTACAGGACCGATCATTGGAACATTGCTGGTTGAAGCTGCGCATGGACAAAGTTATCTCGGGCCATTGGTAGGCATGTTTGGATTTTCATTTGCACTCGCCGTTCCGTTTGCAATCTTCGCTTTATTTCCCGGTTGGTTGAATTCATTACCTAAATCAGGTGGATGGTTGAACACTGTAAAAGTTACATTAGGTTTTATTGAACTAGCATTAGCATTTAAGTTTTTATCGAATGTTGATCTTGCCTATCATTGGGGATTCCTTAAAAGAGAATTGTTCATTGCGATCTGGGTAGTCATTTCTTTTATGCTAGGATTATATCTCATCGGAAAAATAAAACTCTCTCACGATTCTGATGTTCCATACATTTCTGTCGGTAGACTGATCTTTTCAATTATTGTTTTCACATTTGCACTCTACCTGGTTCCGGGAATGTGGGGAGCACCATTGCGATTGATCAGCGGATTTCCGCCACCGGATTTCTATAAAGAATGGCAGACAGGAAAAGAAAATGAATGCCCGCACGACCTGAGTTGCTTTCATGATTACGAAGAAGGAATGGCTTATGCACGAGTTCATAATAAACCGGTCATGGTTGACTTTACAGGATGGGCATGTGTCAACTGCAGAAAAATGGAAGACAATGTTTGGAGCGATCCAAAAGTGATGCAAAAGATCAGAGAAGATTATGTACTCATCTCTTTGTATGTTGATGACAAAAAAACGTTGCCGCAATCTGAACAGTATGTCTCACCTTTAAGTGGTAAAAACATAAAAACGACAGGTAATAAGTGGAGCGATTTCCAGGCGACTAAATACAATACAAATTCACAACCCTATTATGTTCTTCTGGATAATAAAGGAAATATCTTAGCTGAACCTCGCGGATATACTCCTGACATTCAAACGTATGCAAATTTTCTCGATGAAGGACTCTGCAGATATAACAAGCGGCAGGAATAAGCTTTCAGAACAAGGCTATTTTTTCAAAAAGGAAAGAATAGCCTTTTTTTATGCCTGAATACGTTGAATTTGATGTCCCAAAACCTACCGTTTTTTCCAAACATCAGGCAAAGAATTGATTATGGGCGGAAATCAATTTTTAAAGGACTATTTAATAAATTACATTTGCGCACCTTTTAAAGAAAATGCAGAAAAAGTTCCTTACCAATTTAGGCTTAGTTTTAATACTGAACCTGCTGATCAAAACATACTGGATCATCGGTATTGATCGCAATGTTCAATTAGCTGTTGGTACAGAACAATATGGATTCTACTATTCCATTTTTAGCTTTTCATTCCTATTAAATATATTGCTTGATTTTGGGATTACCAATTTCAACAATAGAAATATTTCGCAGAACAATCATTTATTAAGCAAACACTTATCAAGTATTATTGTGCTTCGAATACTTCTTGCAATGATTTTTGCTTTGGTTACATTGGTTGTTGGATATATTAGTCAATATACTCCGGATATGATGAAAATGTTGGTTGCAGTTGTAGTGAATCAAATATTATTAAGTTTCGTTCTCTATTTACGTTCGAACATTGCAGGAATGCATCTGTTCAAAACAGACAGTTTTATCTCTGTTCTGGACAGATCAATAATGATTGTGATATGTTTCTTTTTACTTTTCAGATTCAAAAATTACAACGAACCATTAAGTATCACATGGTATGTTTATTCGCAAACAATTGCATACTTCATTACTGCTCTAATTGCATTATTAGTTGTTTTCAAAAAGGCGAAAATCAGAAGACTTCAGTGGCGCTGGCCGTTTTTCTTAATGATATTGAGAAAATCTTATCCCTATGCAATGTTAGTTTTACTGATGACTTTTTACAATTTTAGTAATCCATTTATGATTGAACGATTATTACCATTTAGAATTGGAGCACATGAAACCGGTATTTATGCGTCTGCCAATCGAATTCTCGATGGAGCCAATATGATTCCTGTTTTATTTGCCGGACTACTATTACCAATTTTTTCAAAGATGACGAAATTGAAACAAAATGTTGAAGATATGGTCAGGCTTTCATTTTCATTACTTGTCATCCCATCAATCATAGTTGCATGTTCTTGCTTTTTCTTCAGCTATGAAATAATGGATGTGTTAAATAATGGAAATCACGTAACAGAATCTGCAAACGTTTTCAAATACCTGATGTGCTGCTTTGTCCCTGTTTCCGCAACGTATATTTTCGGAACTTTACTTACAGCCAATGGCAGTTTAAGACAACTTAATATTATGGCATTTACAGGAATGATAGTTCACATTCTTATGGCTCTTATTCTGATTCCTAAAATTGGTGCTGTGGGCGCTGCTATTTCATCAATTACAACTCAAAGTCTGACAGCTTTAATTCAAGTTTTTATGGCACATAAAACTTTTGAATTCACGAAAAATATCAAGCTTATTCTAATGATTGGACTATTTATTTTATCAAGTATTTTTATCCATTACATTTGTTATAATCTTGATATTAACTGGATTCTTAAATTTGCTATTGCTTCAAGTAGCTGCTTTCTTCTGGCCTTTGCTACTAAACTTATCAGCATAAAAAATATTTATAGAATTCTGAAGT
>JAYUWA010000495.1:0-3674 GCA_043753795.1 Bacteroidota bacterium
TGTTATTAGTTCTGTAAGATTTAATGCAATATTCTTTTGTCGACCTTACATTTTATAATGCTTATTCCGCATACCATGAAATTCATTTATTTTAAAACAGCGCAGCTTTTATTCTTGATGAAAGGTCGCCATCCTGGAATTCACTAGATATTTTAAATGATTGATTACAATCTCAAGACCTATAATTCTTTCATTTAAATTTATTATTGATGAAATTCACATGTCAGAAACTTGAGTTATTTTTGCACAATAAAGTGAATTTAAAAATTGAATTCATAAACAATCTTCTTCGATGGCATTAAATTTTATTTGTTTCAAAATCGCACAAATAATCCGAACCATGGAAATTTTCAAACTGACAAATAAAATTCCCAAATCGGAAATCGTTATCATTGTACGACATCATCTATTTCGGAACAGGAATTAAATTAGTATTAAACTAAAAAAGCACTAATGAACCTCCTTCATTCCGGAGATTCAATTAGTGCTCATTCTATTTTATAATTCTAATTGACGCAATTTATTTTGAACTAAATCGAAAACTCAAATTGCAACTCTTCAATAGCTTAAAACGACATTATTCGAATTTCCATTCACATTCCATGCTACTTTATAGCCATATGCACATGCATAAGGCGTTGGATTTCCATTTTGGTCCACACCCAATGTAAGTGTAAAAGTATTTCCATCAACTGCATACGCAAGTTCACCAGAATTAAATCTCCACAAGCCACAATATGAATTTGAATTTACTGCAGAATTATAATAAGTCGTAAACGAACTTCCGAAACGATTTACGCCCCAACTATCAACTGTTGTATGTCCATTCAGAGAAGTATCACCGATAGCACTAAACTGAATATGTGCATAAGGGATATTAGGATTAGACGTCGCCGGGATCAGACTCCATTCAGTAATTCTTGCGCTGTTCCAGACTGCACTCATATTATTATCAAAAACAACATTGATGTTTAGTGCACGCTCCTGATATTTCAATGTCACTGCACTTAATAAGAATCCAAGCCAGTTATTGCCATTCAGATTTCTTAATGTTTTTATACCATTAAACTTTATTGATTTATTATCACTTAAACGAACAACTTTAAAATCGATGTATGTTAATGTTAATTCTGCACCTACATCACTCCAAAGAGCACCACCAGTTAATTCAACTTTGATCTGCCCTGAACGAGTACGTGACGGACTGAAGCAAGGTGTAATTCCATCGAAATTGTAAAACAGAATCTTGTTTGCGATCTGAGACGAATCAATTATAACTCCGCAAAGAGGACTCGATAAAATTGTACTTGAAGTTGAACCTGACGACATTCTTCCAAAAGCAGGGATCTCACTCAACGAATTGTTGATATCGCTATCGACCTGATCGGATTCCGCTTTGTAATTGTTGGCATCAGAATTAAATTGAGAAACATTGGCGTCTAATTTCGCATTTTCAACTTCGTCCTCATCCTTTTTACAGCCTGCGAAAATTGTCAAAAATGAGAATGCACTGATCAGAATTATTTTTCCTGTTTTCATTTTTTAATTATTTGAAATTATGAATTGATTGGGGTATCGATTTTAAAGCAGCGGCAAAATTAAGTATCTTTTCTGTCCAAAAAAAATTATTTTCGGCAGGATGTTTAATGGTTTTGCTGTTAATAAATTGGGTTTGAATTGGGTTAGGCAATGATTGTACCAAAAGTTGCAAAAAGAACATCAATAAAATCAATGCTTTAAAGGCCTCTTCTTGATCATCCCACCCTTTGTATCTCGCACACTACTCATCACAACGAATGCATTCTGGTCGATTTTTTCTATTTCTGTATTCAACCGATTAAGTTCACGGAATACTCTTCAATTCCTTCAACAAGAAAATCCAGCGTTTTGGAAGCAGATAAATAGGTGATCATGGAATACAGTGCAATTTGTATCGTAAGAAAATAGGCTGCAGCAGAAAATATGATAACATTGATAATAACTATGATATCATCGATCGTCGTTCCGAATTTTCTACTCAGATAAATTGCCAACACTTCTGTTCCATCCAATACTGCTCCACCTCTGATCGAAAGTCCGATGCCGGCACCGAGGAAGAATCCGCCGAAGACAGCTACCAGTAAATTATCATTTGTAACATTCGGAAATGTAACGGTTGCAAGTACCAATGCAAGTCCTGATATGGCTAATGTCATTTTGATAGCGAACTTTCGGTCAATGATCTTATTCGCCAGAATTATGAATGGAAGGTTTACACTGATGATAAGTACGTACAAAGGAATTCCTGTCAAAGCGGAGATCAATAGTGAAATACCGGTTGCACCACCATCAATGAAATTATTTGCCAATAGAAATCCTTTGAAGCCAAATGCTGCAGCAAAAATTCCGAAAATGATCAGGATAAAATCTTTGACATATTCAATTATCAGGGTTTTTGTAAAAGTAACAAATTAATACCATTCTTTAAATTATATATTTGCACTCCATAAAATTTATTTCAATATGATCCATGCAATAGATGCTCAAATCCGCCAACTCGCCGTACACTTCGTCGGAAATAAATCACTCGAAGAAGGAATTGATTTTTCCGAATCTGTTATGGAGCAACCGGATGATGATACTATTGAAGCCCTCCTGAAATATTTTCTTTCATCAATTAAAGGTGAAGAACTTTTCGAATTTTATCATGAGTCGGATCTTGAATTGAACGAATTGTTTAGCTTTTGCACGAAGATCTTTAAAGACAAACGGAATTTTTTCGGACAAGGAAAAAATATTGCTAAGCATTTGTATGAATGTTCAGAGCATCCGAAAATCAAGAGTGGCGAGTTTTATGTTGCTTATTTTACTGACTTGGTTCTGGATGATGAATCATTTGATGCGATTGGACTTTTTAAATCGGAATCAAAGGACAGGTTTTTAAAAGTGAAACATAAAAATAAGATCTTCAATGTTTCAAGTGAAGAAGGTATCAACACAAATAAGCTTGATAAAGGTTGTCTGATCTTTAATACAGAAGAGACAACCGGATTTAAAATTGCAATCGTCGACAATCTGAATAAATCACTCGAAGCGCAATATTGGAAAGATGATTTTCTAAAAGTTAAACCTGTCAATAACGATTTTCAAATGACCAAAGAGTTTTTAGGAATTGCAAAAAACTTTGTGATCAAACAACTTTCAGAAGATTTCGAAGTCAGTAAGTCAGATCAGATCGATCTGCTCAATCGTTCAGTTGAATATTTCAAGTCAAATGAATCATTCGAGAAAAAAGATTTCGAGAAAAAAGTATTTCAGGAACCGGAGATCATTAAATCATTCCGAAGTTATGATTCCAATTACAGAGAAGCCAATGATCTGGAGATCGAAGATCAGTTTGAGATTTCTAAACCTGCTGTGAAAAAACAATCGAAAGTTTTCAAGAGTGTTTTGAAACTGGATAAGAATTTTCACATCTATATTCATGGTAATAAAGACATGATTGAAAGGGGTATTGAGAAGGATGGTAGGAAGTTTTATAAGATCTATTTTGAATCAGAAAAGTAGGTATTTTGGAAGTTTAAACTCTCCTACAATTATTAATTAACCCGTTGTTCGAAATTATTGCCCCTCGACTTCGCTCGGGGACCGTCTTATAAGTGGTAATGTGTGAATTTTTTGCGAAGAAAATTTAA
>JAYUWA010000496.1:0-11066 GCA_043753795.1 Bacteroidota bacterium
GCTAAAAAAGAAAAACATTTCGAAGTTTGAAATTTACAATCTTGGATCCGGAAACGGAAATACAGTGCTAGAAGTTATTCAGACATTTGAAAGAGTTACAGGAAAGAAATTAAATTATAAATTAGGTCCACGTCGCTCAGGTGATGTAGAAAAAGTTTATGCCGACATAACAAAAGCCGGCAAAGGATTGAATTGGAAAACTGAATTGACCCTGGAAGATATTGTAAGATCTGCCTGGGCCTGGGAAAATCATATCAATGAATAAAATTTTCGATAAAACAATTCTCATCACAGGTGGTGCCGGTTTCATCGGTTCGCACGTTGTGCGCTTATTTGTAAATAAATATCCTGAATACAGAATTGTAAATCTGGATAAACTTACCTATGCGGGCAACCTAGCTAATCTTGTTGATGTAAGTACAAAACCCAATTATACTTTTGTAAAAGGTGATATTGTAGATGCTGATTTTATCAACAAACTTTTTTCTGACGAGAAGATCGATGCAGTAATACATCTTGCTGCCGAATCACATGTAGACAGAAGTATTTCTAATCCGACGGAATTCGTAATGACAAACGTTGTCGGAACTGTGAATTTATTGAATGCAGCTCGTAAAGCATGGAGTGATTTCAGTTCAGGCAAAAATCTTTTCTACCATGTATCGACAGATGAAGTTTATGGAACTTTAGGAGAAACCGGATTATTTACTGAAACAACTGGGTATGATCCGCATAGTCCCTACTCTGCATCGAAAGCAAGTTCAGATCATTTCGTCAGAGCATATTACGATACATACAAATTACCGATAGTGATTTCAAATTGTTCGAATAATTATGGCTCATTCCATTTTCCGGAAAAATTGATTCCGCTATCAATTAATAATATTAAAAACATGAAACCAATTCCTATTTATGGAAAAGGTGAAAATATCCGTGATTGGTTATTTGTAGAAGATCATGCTTCAGCAATTGATACAATTTTTCATAAATCAGAAAAAGGTGAGACTTATAATATTGGTGGAAACAACGAATGGAAAAACATTGACCTGATCAATCTTCTTTGTAAGATAATGGACAAGAAACTCAACAGAACTCCTGGCACGAGTGCATCATTGATCACATTTGTAAAAGATCGCGCAGGACATGACATGCGCTATGCAATTGATTCATCGAAATTACAAAATGAATTAGACTGGAGTCCATCATTGAAATTTGAAGAAGGACTAGAAAAAACTGTTGACTGGTATCTTACGAATGAAGCATGGCTAAAAAATGTAACATCAGGAGAATACTTGAATTTTTATGAGCAGCAATATGTTGCCCGGTAATATTATTTATAAAAGGATACATGACAACAAAATTTCATACTGACGATCTAAGCAAATATTCCTTCCTTATCACAGGCGGATCCGGATTTATAGGTTCTAATCTGGTTGAATATCTCATTGAAAATAATGCAGGAAAAGTTCGTGTGCTCGACAATTTGCTTACCAGTTCACGGATCAATATAGAGAAATTTATAGGCTTACCGAATTTTGAATTTATTGAAGGCGACATCCGTGATCTTTCAACTTGTCACCAGGCATGTGAAGGAATTAATTATGTTTCACATCAGGCAGCATTGGGTTCAGTACCAAGATCAGTAAAAGATCCAATTGCAACTCACTCGATCAATGCAACAGGTTTTTTGAATATGCTTGTGGCCGCGCGTGATGCCGGAGTGAATCAATTTGTATATGCCAGTTCGTCTTCAGTTTATGGCGATCACCCGGTACTTCCAAAGATCGAAGCCGAAACAGGCAATCCCCTTTCGCCTTATGCAGTAAGTAAAAAAACAAATGAACTTTATGCAAGTGTTTTTGCATCTACATATAAAATGCGCATAATCGGATTAAGATATTTCAATGTCTTTGGTCCGAACCAAAGTCCGGAGGGAGCTTATGCAGCAGTGATTCCGCTATTTATGCAGGCTGTGCTTGATCATAAGTCACCATTGATTGATGGAGATGGCGAACAGACTCGTGATTTCACATTTGTAGAAAATGCTGTTCAGGCCAACGTCCGCGCTATGCTTACAAAAAATGACGGAGCGTTAAATCAAGTCTACAATGTGGCAGTAGGAGAAAGAATTTCTGTTAATGAATTGTTCCGCCTAATTGCAAAATTAACAGATTCCACTTTAAAACCAACACATAGAGAAACCCGTCCTGGCGATATCCGTGATTCGCTGGCCAATATTAACAAAGCAAAAGAATACCTGGGCTACGAACCGACTGTTCGCGCAGAAGAAGGATTAAAGCGTACCTTTGCATGGTTCCGTACATCCGGAGTAAATACCAAATAGCATGTCAATTTTCAAATCTCTCTTCGGTACAAAGCAAAAAGAAGAAGATTATCCAAAGCTTACTGATCTTTCCGTTTTTCATACCGACATTCACAGTCATTTAATTCCCGGAATTGATGACGGTGTTCAATCGATGACAGAATCCATCGAAATGATTCAGGGCATGATTGATCTCGGCATAAAAAGAATTATCACTACTCCGCATATCATGAGTGATTATTTCAAGAACACTCCCGATATCATCCGACGTGGACTTGATGATGTGAGAAAAGAATTACAACGACAAAACATCGACATTGAAATTGAAGCTGCTGCAGAATATTATCTTGACGAAGGATTTCTTCCGAAGCTAAAGTCGAAAGATATCATTGCAATTAAAGACAAATATCTTTTGTTTGAGATCAGTTACATTAACCCACCGGATAATTTACACAGTATCATTTTCGAAATAAATGTAGCAGGATACATTCCTGTTCTTGCCCATCCTGAACGATATCCATTTTGGTATAATAAATTTGAAGAGTTTCAGCGTATCAAAGAAACCGGCGCATTACTACAACTCAACACCAATTCACTCACCGGCTACTACGGCGGTGGAGCCAAAGCCATTGCAGAAAAGATGATAGACATGAACATGGTCGACTTCATCGGCAGCGACCTCCACGGCCAGCGTCACCTCGACGGTCTCCGAAAAGTCGTGTCCGAAAAACACCTTCACAAGATCGCGGCCATTGGAGTGAAGAATGCTTCTTTGTAAAGTGTCGTAAGTCAAAAGTCATTTACTATCTTTCAGACAATAATTTTCTTCGATAAGCACAACATCAAAACTGATACTATCAAGCCGATTAAATAATTTCTTTTCTTCTCTTAGGCTAAGCAGACGATTATAGTTCTCACTATCCTTCTGTTCGATAAACTTCAAATGACTTTTTGTTAAAGAATCTACTTTCGAGGACTCCGATTGAGTGTGAGGAAAAAAACACGTCAGTAAAAAGATCAAGGTAAAAATAATTTTTATCATGAGGTAGGTATATAGACATCGAATGTCGCACCCTGGTCAAGTTTACCATGTGCTTTGATTAATCCATGGTGATTATCTACGATCTTCTTAACGATTGCAAGTCCGATTCCCGTTCCTTTAAATTCAGATCTGCCATGCAAACGCTGAAAAACTTCGAATATTTTCTCACTATACTGCTGTTCAAAACCAATTCCATTATCGATCACGCTGATATGACAATATTTTTTGTTGTGTATCAATGTAGGTTCGTTAAAAATACCGGCAATAGCTACTTCTCCGTTTACAACAATCTTCGGTGTTCGCTTTGCATCAGAAAATTTGAGAGAATTACTGATGAGATTATAAAGTAATTGCCGGAATTGAAAAGGGATGACAGAGAGTGCCGGCAAAACATTTGATTCGAGTATAGCATTTTTGTTGTGAAACTCTTCTTTGAGATCCTCTTTCACTTCATTGAATATTTTATTCAGATCAGTGTAGACAAATTTTCGATCGCTTGAATTGGTTCTTGAGTACGCAAGGAGGTCTTCAATCAATGTCTGCATTCTTCTTGCAGCATTTTGCATTCTCTGGAAGTTGTCTTTTCCTTCCGGAGAAAGATTTGCTTCTTCTTTCTCCATGATGCGTGTAGAAAACGTCCGTATCTTTCTTAAAGGCTCCTGTAAGTCGTGACTGGAAATATATGCAAACGACTGTAATTCCCGATTGATCTTTTCGAGGTCAGAATTCTTTTCTTCAAGCTGTGTTGTTCTTTCATCTACTAAATGTTCAAGGGAATTTGACAAGGCTCTTAACTTCATTTCGCTTTCTTCAAGTACTTTCAAGGCAATTACTTTCCCTGTTGTTTCAGAGCAAGTAACAAACACCCCACTGGGTTTTCCTGATTCGTCTTTTACAGGACTATAACTAAATGTCCAGTAAACATCTTCTATTTTACCATTTCGATAAATTGGAATCAATTGATCTTCACTCCATGTTCCTTCGCCGGTTGACAATACTTTATCAATCAATGGTCGGATAATGTGCATTATTTCTTGCCAAAAATCTTCAGCGCGACCGCCAAGAATATGTGGGTGTTTGCCATCATTTCCTAAACTTGGACGATATGCATCATTATAAAAACAAACCAACTCCGGGCCCCAAAAAAGGAACATGGGAAATTTAGAATTTAATATTATACTGATAGTTGTACGCAAACTTTGTGGCCATCCCGATGGGTCTCCAACTGAAGTTACACTCCAATCCTTTTCTCTAGTCAACCTCCCCATTTCGCCGCCACCGGAAAGAAACGGGAATTCTGTATATGTTTGCTCTTTCTCCATAAAAATATTAGGGTTTGAGTATAAAGTCTTCCCTACTAGGTTGCAAATTGTCAATTTGCGTAGAATTAACCAAAGCCTTATGAATAACTTTTTTAAATTTAGAAAAATCTCCCGGCTTTTGAATATAATAACTGGCGCCTTTTTCATAAAGCCTATTCACATATTCAATGTTAAAAGAAGTAGAGAAAATAACTACTGTCAGGTTTCTAAGATTATGATCCTGACGAATTTCTTCCACGCATTCTAACCCTGACTTTATGGGAAGATTCAAATCAAGAAATAAAATGTCAAAGGTAGATGAAGTAGTACTTCTTAAAAGATCCATCAATTCCATTCCATTTCTGACAACCTTTAAAGTAATCGAATAATATAAATCAGCCAATGCAAATTGGAAAAAGGTACTGTCTTCTTCATCATCATCTGCTAATATCATATTATTTATCAATCTGTTCATGCTAATATTTAAGTTTATCTTCAAAATAATAATTAAACATCAAATAATGTCTTTAGGAATGTAAATGTCAAACGTAGCACCATGTCCGGCTTTACTGCTAGCTACAATAATACCATTGTGGTTCCCTACAATTCGTTTTACAATTGACAATCCAATTCCTGTTCCGGCATATTCATCCTTACCATGTAGGCGTTGGAAAACTCCGAATATCTTCTCTTCAAATTCCTCCTTAAATCCAATTCCATTATCAGAAATGGAGACAAGGTGGTAAGAAACCCCTTTCATTAAATTCTTTTTTGGAACTATCGTAGAATTAACAATTTTCGAAGAAATAACTATTCGCGGAACAACTTCAGAAATGGTAAATTTTAATGAATTACTTATTAAATTGTATAAAAGTTGTCGAAATTGCCATGCAATTACCTTCATCTTAGGTAAATTTTTCAAGACAACAACTGCCTTTTTTTCATTGATTTGTAATTTCAACTCTCCAAGAATTTCTTCAGCAACTTTTTTCAAGTCGCAAATTTCAAATTTCCTCTCTGTAGTATTCAGGTGAGAAAAAGTCAACAGATTTTTTATAAGTGTCTGCATTCGCATGGCCTCCTTATCAATGATATGGAAATACTTCTTACCATTTTCTGATAAAAGATTTTCGTCAATTTCAAGAATCCGTTTTGAATAGGTTTGAATCTTCCTGAGTGGCTCTTGCATATCATGACTAGAAATATATGTGAAAGCTTCAAGTTCCTTATTGATTGTCAAAAGCTCTGAATTCATAATAGCTAAATTTTCATTCGACACTTTTAATTCATTCGTTCTTTCAAATACCGCAGCTTCAAGTTTCTTTTCTTCTGCCTTATGCCCTGAAATCTCTCTATCATACAATTCCTTTTCCTTTTCTTTGAGGAGTTTTGTTTTAGTTCGCAACTCAGTAATATCACGGATGGCCAGTAGAATGAGCGGTTCTCTATTTGTTTTCTGAATAATCCTGTTTGCATTTAACAACATTATTTTCTCACCAATATCCGGAAAAACATGCGACACTTCGTAGTCATGGAAACTGGAATTTTTTGGGATAATCTCTTCCAATAATTTCCGAAGATGTGGAATATTCCATTGACGGTTACCAACGTTAAACAACTGAATACCTCTTACCTCATCTTCTTTGACATTAAATTGTTTGTAAAAGGAATTGTTGGCAGATTTCACACAAAAGTTTTTGTCTAAGACAATCATCGGCTCATGAATTGTTGCAGTAATAGCTTCTGAGTAATTATACGATTCATCTAACAGATCATTTCTCGTTTGAAGTTCCTGATTTGTAGTTGTCAACTCTTCATTTGCACTTTCAATTTCTTCCTTAGATGTCTCCAGTTCTTCATTCAAAGATTGCAATTCTTCATTGCTTGAAACAACTTCTTCATTTGCACTTTGTAACTCTTGTGTGAACATTTCCTGGTCCTGGGAGAATGCCAAAGCATCAGCATGTGCATGCGCAAGTTCGTTTTCAAGTTTTTTAATTCGTTTATCCTTAACGACAGAGGAGAACTTTTTTCCTGAACTTTTATTATCATTGGATTCCGCCACTGCAGTTAAAGTAAAAACCACAAGCAACAATGGCTCATCCCATTCAATAGTAAGTGGAAGAACTTCAAGCTGAAGTAAGCTAATTTGATTATTCACCATAAATTCGATACCGGTTCGGATGATCCGGTGCTTTGTCTTTATAACTTTTGAAATAGCATTTCTCAATTCAAATGCAATTTCCGGTTTAGCCATTTTCAGGATATTGAAGGTCGCTTTTCCTGATGGATTTGTCAGATAAAGTTCCGTCGGCCCTTTGAACTGTTGAACTTCCATACTGTAATTGATGGTTACATTTGCCGGAATAAACTCCTTCAGCAAAACTGCATCTATTGAAGCCTCCAGATTACTTAGTGAAGCAGATACCTTTTTCTTGATGCCATTCTGTGCTATCCTAGTATTATTCGCAACATCGACTGTACCGGACTGATTACTTGTAAAGCGTGGCGATAAAGCAGGAATAATTGCAACACCATTACTTTTCTTTCTTAGGTAGATCTTGAATTTCTTATTGTATGGAACAAATAAATTCGTAGACAGATCAATAGATTCTGATTTACCGACCATTAAGAATCCATTATCATTTAATGAATAATGAAAAGTTCTTACAGCTTTTTTTTGAGCAGTGTTATCAAGATAAATAAATAAATTACAACAGCTCACGAAATCAAGTCTTGAAAAAGGCGGATCAGAAAGTACGTTATGTGGTGCAAAGACACAAAGGTCACGTATAGATTTGACTATTCTGTATGCTCCTTCTGACTTTGTAAAAAAACGTTGTATTCTTTTTGGAGAAATTGATTCAAGATCCTTCAGAGTGAATAATCCAATTCTTGCTTTTGCAATTGCTTTCTCACTGAGATCAGTACCGAAGATTTGGATAGGGATATTACCATCAATATTATCTTGCAATTCCATTAACATCATTGCAATTGAATATACTTCTTCTCCGGTAGAACAAGCAGGAACCCAGATCCTCAAAGGTTCATTGTTCTTCTTCTTTTTTATCAATCGTGGAAGTAGAATTGATTTCAAATACTTATACGTTTCCGTTTCTCTGAAAAAACTAGTAACATTTATCAAAAGATCTTGATACAAAATATCCACTTCTTCTACTTTATCATTTAATAGTTTTTGGTATTCAGATATTGATTTGATCCTGTATAAAAGCATCCTTCTAACGATCCTGCGTTTGATCGTATTCATTTTATAGAGCGAAAAATCACCGCCTGTTGTCTGATGCAACATTAATAGGATCTTCTTTAGGTGCGGATCATTATCATCAAGCACACTACCTTTCTCAACATGCAATTTAATATTTCGAACAAAAGGATTTTTGCTCAAATGCAATAGTTCAAGTGCAATTCCTTTTGGCGATAAAATAAAATCAACCACTCCTGCAGCTACTGCAGACTGAGGCATGCTCAGAAATTTTGCATTTTCATTTTGAGCAAATGTTAGTCCGCCGTGATGCTTAATATCGCGCAAACCTGATGTACCGTCATTTCCATTACCACTTAAGAGTACACCGATCACTCTTTCTTTCTGAGCTTCTGCTAACGAAGAGAAAAGAATATCAATGGAGATCACAGAACTTGTTTTCGATCGCGGAAATAATTTTATGTGTCCATCCGTAACTTCAATTCCTTTATTGAAAGGAATAACAAAAACATTGTTAGGTTCAATCAGATCCATATTATCGATCTCCTGAACTTTCATGCTGGTTGTCTTGGATAAAATTTGAACAAGTAAACTTTTATGATCAGGACTCAAATGCTGAACGTAAATGAATGCCATCCCTGTATCGGCCGGAAGATTTTTCAATAATTCAGTTATTGCTTCTAGACCGCCTGCTGAAGCTCCGATTGCCACAATTGGGAAAGAAGCTTTTATTATTGCTTCCTTTTTGGACTTTGTTTTTTCTGCCGGTTTCTTAGCAGGGACTTTCTTTTTTAAAACAGTTTTCTTCTTGGCAACCGTATTACCGGCTTTCACCGCTGATGTTGATTTTTTTACAACATTTTTTTCTGCATTAAGTTTATTGCTGGATTTTTTTATCAAAATATTTTCGGTAAAGCTTTTCAATTAAGTGGAATTAAACTATAAAACAAGAATTCGTTATTGTGAAGATAGTATTTTAACAACTGAAAAACCTTATAAAAACAAGTATATCTTCAAGCAGTATTAAATCCGTTAAAACATCATGCCAAAACGTCTATAAATTGAAGGAAACCAAAACTTAATCTGGTGCTGCAGATCAAAAGCTAATTTTCATACATTTCCATCTGCAATCTCGTTTCTTCAAGATCCAGCTCACGTTCAACTTTTCTAAGAATTTCTTCGCTTGCCATCCCATTTCTGTGCAGACCTTCTATTGCCTTTCGTTCAACCTTAATTAAATCGATCTGCATCTTTGAAAATTCGTTAAAAATACTCTTTGGCAATTGCTTTCCTCTTCCAAAAAAATTAGAAGGCAGTTCAGTTTTTTGCAAGCGGTTATACTTCACTTCGTATTTGCTTTTAATGTTCTGCAACAATTCATCTGATGTCATAGCAAGATTATCTTCAATATGTGAAATTGCAGTGGAGACGATTTGAGTTCTTACAGAATACTCCTCCAGTACGATAGAATGAGGCTCGATCTTCAACTTTCTGATCAACCACGGCAATGTTAACCCAAGTAAAACCAACGTTGAAAGAATAACACAAAAGGTAAGATAGATGATCAGATCTCTATGCGGAAAGGCTTCGCCACTCGGAAGCGTCAAGGGAAGAGCAAGTGCTGCAGCCATAGAAACAACACCTCGCATTCCGGCCCATCCGAAAACTACCATATTTCTTGGATCAAATGGTTCTGTCTCACGGATCCTTTTACTTATCCATCGTGGCAACATTGCAGAAGGATACACCCAAATAAAGCGAACGATAATAACAGCGAAACTTACAACCAAACCGTACATTAGTAATTCAGGAACTGAATAGTGATTAATACCTTTCAAAACACTTCTCAATTGCAATCCGATAAGAATAAAGATAAGACTGTTGAGAATATAAATTATGACCTCCCATACTGAATACGCCATAATCCGGCTGTGATGACTCAGTGCTTCAGCGGAGCGATACGAAATGTATAATCCTGCTGTTACCACTGCAAGTACACCAGAAAAATGAAAATGCTCTGCTAATAAAAATGCAGCAAAAGGAGTAAGAACTGTCAATGTAACTTCTATGACCGGATCGCATACCCAACGCTTATGAACTTGTACAATTAGATAAGCCAATCCTAATCCCACAGCAATTCCGGCAGATGCTACAACTATGAAATTTAATCCGGCTTCCCACAAAACAAAATTGCCGAGTGTAATGGCAGCCAGAGCATACTTGTAAGCGATCAAACCGCTGGCATCGTTTACCAGACTCTCTCCTTCCAATATGGCTATCAATCTCGGATTTAGACCAAGTCCTTTCGTAACCGATGTAGCAGCAATAGCATCCGGAGGCGACACAATTGCACCAATTAAAAAAGCAAAAGGCCAGCTAAGTCCGGGAATGATCAAATGTGCAACGACAGCAACCAATGCAGTTGTAAAAAATACCAGCCCTATTGATGCAAGGCTTATCGGGCGGATTGCCGATCTGAATTCATGCCAACTTGTATTCCATGCAGCAGCATAAAGTATCGGTGGCAAAAAGATCAGAAACACGACCTCCGGACTTAGCTCTACAACCGGTAACCCCGGAATAAGACTGATCAATACCCCAGAGAGCACAAGTACGATTGGAAAAGGAAATTTATATCTCTTACTCAGAATTCCTAAAAATGTGATCCCGAAAAGCAGGATGACTATAACACTGACATTATCCATAAATGTTTATTCTGACTGAAAAACAAATATAGTATTTTAGAAATTACAATTTAGAGTAAAGTTAAAATAACTTCCCACTAAATATTCCTGATGATGTTTGAATACTGTAGAGGTAAATTCCTTGCGCAAAGTCAATATTAAACTCTGTCAAATTCGATTCTGCGAGTATCAATTTACCGGTAATATCAAAAATAAGAATTTTGAATTTTTCGGAAACATTCATAACCCTATAATAGTTTTCATCATCCTGTTTTTTAATAAATGGCCGGTCAATTTCTGGTGTTAAAGGAAACACTGAACTTATTAACCCGGCTGCATCTGCTTTAAGAATATACAGATTCGGAGTTGCTGTCGAATACTGCACCTGACCACACACAACAATGGAGTGATCAGATGATTCAATAATAGAATTCCCGGCACTGGCTATACAGCCGATTGGACCGGGGAGGCAATATTCACGTTTCCAAAGTAA
>JAYUWA010000497.1:0-3657 GCA_043753795.1 Bacteroidota bacterium
ATTCCACTTCATTCCACTTCATTCCACTATTTCCGAGTGAGCTCCTGAAACACATCCTCCAACTTCTGCTCCTCCACCTGCAGCGATAGTGCAGTAAGATTATTTGCTACAGCCCATTTGAAAATCGCGCCTCTTACATTAAGGTCACGAACTTTTAGTCGCCATTTATTTCCTGAAATGTTTTCGCAAGAGGTCACACCTTCAATTGATCGGAGTTGATTTGAAGAAACAGTCTGATCAAATTCAACAAGAATTATTTCTCCGCTCACTCTGCTTTTTTGGAGAACACTTGTGTTTTCATTTGCAACAATTTTTCCTTTGTTTATAATAATGACTCTGTCACAGATTGCTTCTACTTCTTGCATAATATGCGTAGAAAGAACAACCGTCTTTTCTTTGCCAATTGATTTGATCAACGCTCTGATTTCGGTCAGTTGATTTGGATCAAGTCCTGAAGTTGGTTCGTCAAGAATTAAAACTTTTGGGTCGTGTATCAGTGCTTGCGCAAGCCCGACACGCTGACGATACCCTTTTGAAAGTGCAGCGATCTTTTTATTTTGTTCAATGGAAAGCCCTGTGATTTCGATAAGTTCTTTGATCTTCGCTTCCTTCTTTCCTTCAAATTTATAAACTCCGCAAATGTAGTTCAGGTATTCTTTAACATACATCTCAGGATAGAGTGGATTATGTTCAGGAAGATAACCGACGATCTTTTTAACTTCGATTGATTGTTCAGTGACGTCAAATCCGCAAACTGAAACTGCACCAGATGTTTGTGGGATATAGCAAGTGATAATCTTCATCATTGTCGATTTTCCTGCACCGTTAGGTCCAAGAAATCCAATGACTTGCCCACTATTGATCTCAAAAGATACGTCGTCAAGTGCTTTTTGTGAACCGTAAATTTTTGTGATGTTTTGAACTGAAATCATTCCGTGTTTTGAATAATTGGTATTGTGACAAAACTAAGGTTTTTAATCGGACTATTATAAATGTAATTCTTAGAATCGTGAATATGACATAAATATGTGATGGCACAGATTTTCAATGATTCATTGTGATGAAATTATTTGTAATCTGTATCATTCTAGCAGTGACTGTTTCTTCCTGCAGTGAAGGTGAAGTTGAAATTAATCCTGCGAAAGAATATCGGTTTCTTTGTTTGTCTCATACCTATGTAAGAGGTTCAGGAAATATGGATGTCGAACCTACAATCAAAAAAATAGATTATAATAGATATGACTTGCTTTTATTAGGCGGCGATTTGCTGGAACATACTACCCAATATGCAGATACATTTGCATGGCTGAAAACTATTTTTCCTTTGGATAAGGCTACAACATTTTGGGCTCCAGGTAATCACGATTACGATAATGTACAATTGATTCGGGATGTTGTTAATGGACCTTTATTTTATGCCAGATATTTTAAAGGAATAACTTTTCTTGTCTTAGATACACAGGACAGTTTAAGTAATTTCACAGGCGATCAATTACAACTTATAAAAAATGTTACAGATACTTTAGAAGAATCTTCGCATCTCATACTGATCATGCATAAACTTGTCTGGATGGCAGATGGCGGAATTCTTGAGTCCATTGCAGATTCAGTTTGTAATGGTGGACTGGGAACATGTTTTTATTGTCTGAATGAAAATAACTTTTATACAGATGTCTACCCACGATTGGTTGAACTGAAAAACGAAGGAGTGAAAGTAACTTGTCTTGCCGGTGATATTGGACTAACTGTTCAAAAGTATGAGCATACAACAATGGAAGGGATCAACTTTTTGGCCACAGGGCTTTGTTCCGGATGTGCCGTCAATTACGGACTGCGGTTCAAATGGATTCCATCTGCGAATGAACTGAGTTATGAGTATGTGTTGATGACGGAGTTGGCTGATGAATAGATCGGGATTTTTGACCGGGATTTTGACCGGGATTTTAGGGATTAATGGATTACCGGAAAAAAAATGTCAGCACTTGGATTTAACTGATTGATGGATTTTCGGGACTGCATTCCTCATTGTTCCGGGTAATCCTGAAATCCGAAAAAATGTCAGCACCTGGATTTAACTGATTGATGGATTTTCGGGATAGTATTTTCAAAGTTCCGCGAAAAATGTCAGAACATGGATTTGTCTGATTGATGGATTTTCGGGATAGTATTTTCATAGTTCCGCGAAAAATGTCAAAACTAGATTTAAATGTTTGATGGATCATTTTGATTGACTGAGTCGACTTTCGTAATCTTGATTCATAAAAAAAATGTTATAATTTGTACAATGAGTGAAATGTTGAAAGGGAATTATTACAAGGAATTTTACCAAGATTTTATCGATCTCAGGACAACCGATAATTATGGGCAATGAAATCCCGAAAATCCATCAATCAGACAAATCCAGATTCTGACATTTTTTTCGGATTATATGATATCAGAATATGGAAATGCAATTCAAAAAGTAGACATACAATCCACCAATACAATCCTGATAATCCTGAAATTCAAGAATCCTAGTCAAAATTCCCGGTTTATTTTGTTAATTTCGCCATATCCCATGCAAGGAATAGTAATCAAATCAACAGGAAATCAATACCTCATTCGACTTGATGATCAGAGTCAGATCATTGGCCGGATCAGAGGGAATCTCCGTTTGCAGGATTTTGAGGCCACTAATCCTTTAACGGTTGGTGACAGAGTCGAAGTTGACATCAACGATTTTGAAGGGGAGCTACATTGGATTACAAACCTTGTCAAACGAAAAAACTATATCATCCGAAAGTCAGTAAAGCTTTCAAAGCAAGTACAGATCATAGCTGCGAATATCGACTTCGCATTTGTTGTAGCAACACCTGTTCTACCAAAGACATCGCTCGGTTTTATCGATAGGTTTCTTGCCACTGCAGAGGCATATAGTATTCCCGGAGGAATAATCTGGAACAAGGCAGATCTTTACGAAGAAGACATTCGCGAATTTCTGGCTGATGTAAATGGATTGTATGAGTCGATTGGCTATAAAACATTTGTCGTTTCATCATTCAATGGTGAAGGACTCGAAGAGTTATCGGCAACATTAAAAGACAAGATCAATTTATTTTCCGGACATAGTGGAGTAGGGAAGTCGTCGTTGATAAATAAACTGATCCCAACTCTGAATCTGAAGACAGCAAAACTTTCAACGCGACATATGAAGGGCACGCATACTACTACTTTTGCAGAAATGCATCTGCTTCCCTTTGGTGGATTTATAATTGATACTCCCGGTATTCGTGAATTTGGAACGATCGATTTCAATCCGAAGGAGATTTCGCATTTCTTTCCGGAGATCTTCCATGCAAGCAAAGGTTGTAAGTTTAATGATTGCATTCATACAAACGAAAAAGATTGTGCAGTGAAAACAGCAGTTGAATCAGGTGAAATTGCGATGAGTCGGTATGAAAGTTATCTGAGTATTTTAAGCGGACAAGATATATTTAAATAATAGTATGCGCTGTGTTATCCAAAGAGTTTCTGAAGCATCTGTAACCATTGACGAAAAAATTAAATCGTCAATCGGTCCGGGATTGTTAGTACTCGTCGGAATCGAAGAAGCCGATACTGATGAAGACATAGAATGGCTCTGCGGAAAAATTTCAAAACTTCGGATCTTTGGAGATG
>JAYUWA010000498.1:0-3651 GCA_043753795.1 Bacteroidota bacterium
CTTCTGTTTCGTCGGGAACGAAATGCGGACGGTAGGTGAGCATGCCGATATAAGGGTGAACTAAAAAGTTACTTGAGGGAATATAGAGTGTTGAAAGTGCGCCGAGTATGACGACATCGTTCTTGAAAATTCCGATCTCTTCCTGGGCTTCTCTTAAGGCTGTGTTCTGTAATGTTTCATCGCCGGCATCAAATCCGCCGCCGGGTAGAGCGATCTGTCCGCTGTGAACACCATCGTATTCCGGACGCATAATAAGTGGAAAACAGACTTTGTTTTCATCCTCATATAAAAGAATGAGGACTGCACCTTTGCGGTGGTTATCGGGTATTTTGATTCGGCTGCTATTGACCCTCCGTTCTGCATTGGCCATTTTGTAATGGGCTTCAGTACCGGGTAATGGAAGTACAAGTCGATGACGCAATTGCTTACTGAGTTCTTCCAGCATATAGAATTTAGAAATTACGCATGAACGGCAGCTTTATTGCCATTCGCAGATACAGTATCTGTACGCTTTCTTTCTCCGATTTGTTGCCTCCACATTGCATAGTAAAGTCCTTTGGATGAAAGTAATTCATCATGACTGCCGGATTCTACAATTGTGCCTTTTTCCAGAACGAAAATTTTATTCGCATGCATGATCGTACTCAAACGGTGAGCGATCATGATCGTAATATGGTCGTTGTGGTCAGACAATCTCCGGATCGTTCCTGTGATCTCTTCTTCAGTAATCGAATCCAAAGCGGAGGTAGCTTCATCAAAGACCAGCAAGTTCGGCTGACGAAGCAAAGCTCTTGCAATTGATAATCGCTGCTTTTCTCCACCGGAAACTTTTACACCGCCTTCGCCGATAACGCTGTCGAGTCCGTTGGTAGCGCGTTGCATTAAACTCTGACAAGCTGCTTTATTCAAAACGGCCAGACATTCTTCATCCGTAGCTTTCGGGTTTACGAAAAGTAGATTCTCCCGTATCGATCCGCTGAATAATTGAGAATCCTGTGTGACCAATCCTATCTGTTCACGGAGTTCATCTTTTTCTATTGATGTGCCGGCAACATTATTGTAAAAGATCGTTCCATCTTCAGGAAGATAAAGTCCGACAAGTAATTTTACCAAAGTCGTTTTGCCCGAACCTGACGGACCAACAAAGGCAATACTTTCACCTTTGCGTACCGTGAAGTTGATGTTCTCTACTGCAAATTGTTTTGACGACTGATGTCTGAAGGCTACATTTTCAAAACGTAATTCCTCAAGCTTGCCGATACTTTGAGGATTTTCAGGACGGGGTTCAAGCGGTGTATTTAGAATTTCTTCAAAGTTCTGTAATGAGGCTTGTGCTTCACGATAAATTGCAATTGCATTTCCAAGTTCCTGTAATGGTCCGAAGATGAAAAAGCTGAAGAAGGTCAATGTCATTAATTGTCCAAGCGTAATACTTTCACCAAACACCAGAAAATACAACAGAAAAACAAAAGCCGTTCGAAGTAAATTTACTGCTGTACCCTGAATGAACGAAAGACTTCGAACGAAGCGTACTTTTTTCAATTCAAGTTTGAGGATCTTGCCGGTTGTAGAATTCAACCGCTCAATTTCTTGTCCGGCCAGACCTAAACTTTTTACAAGTTCAATATTTCGTAATGATTCAGTTGTTGATCCTGCCAGTGAAGTAGTTTCTTTAAGAATTTCTTTACTGACCTTTTTAATGTTCTTGCTCAATGCGCTACTGATCACAGCAAGAAGCGGAACAGTTACCAAAAAGACAGGCGCAATCAGCCAGTGAACTGTGAAAGAGTAGACGATAACGAAGATCAGTCCTACCAATATCTGAAACACAAGGCTGATAAATGATATAATGAACTTTTCAGAATCGCTCCGGACTTTTTGAAGTTTGCCCAGCGTTTCGCCACTACGTTGATCTTCGAAAACATGGTATGGTAATTCAAGCGAGTGACTGATGCCGTCTTTATACATATCCGCTCCTGTACGCTGAACGACTACATTCACAAAGTAATCCTGAAAGTTTTTCGCAATTCTGGAAACCATTGCAACGCCAACTAAAGCAGCCAGATAATACATGATCTCGCGTATAAATCGGGAAGAATCTCCGGCATAGTCCTTATAACCAACACCAAATTTATCGATCATTTTTCCGGCAATTACCGGATCCATTAACGAAAAACACTGGTTGACTGCAGCCAGAACTAATGCTAAAAGGACTAATTTCTTGTATTTTTTAAGGTAGGAAAGTAATAATTTCATAGATGGGGCAAAGGTATCAATTTGGGAGACGATTTGAAGGGGGAATTATTGCCAATTTTTAAGAATTCAAAATTCAAAATTCAGAAGTCAAATAGGCAATGAATCCAGGTTCATTTCTAATTTAATTTGAAATGTATATCTGCAGCTCCCATTTATGGCTTTTGACTTTTGAAATTTACCTTTATTACCTACTTGCCTATCAACGTCCCCATCCCCCCATTCATCCCAATCACCTGTCCGGTCATGAATCGGGCATTTTCACTGATCAGCCATGATACCATGGATGCAAAGTCTTCCGGCTTTCCGATATTTTTCAAAGGATGTCTTTCCATTGCAGAAGTTCGTTTACTTTCATTTTCAATAAGTCTGAATGCAAGCGGTGTTTCAGTTAATGAAGGTGCGATACAATTTACTCTGACTTTTGGAGCAAATTCTGCAGCAAGAGAACGAGTCAATCCTTCAATAGCACCTTTGGCAGATGAAACGGAAGCATGAAAAGGCATTCCGGTTTGTACTGCCACTGTGCTGAAAAAAACGATAGAAGCATTCTGCGATGAAGATAAAAGAGGAAAATATTTCTGAATGCAGTTCACAGCCCCTAAAAAATTTACATTCCAGTCATTAATGAAATCATCTGTTTTCAAGGATCTGAAAGGTTTTAAGGTGATCGTTCCCGGAAAGTATATAATTGAATCAAGAGGCCCCTCAATTTCAGGTAATGTGTCTTGTAGTATATCACACTGAAAGGCTTTTGCGGCATTTGTAATTCCACTGCGATTGATACTGATAGTGTGTGTATTTTTACTGTTCAACAATTCAATTGTTGCAGCTCCGATTCCGGTTGATCCTCCTATAATGAGTACGTTCATGTATAGATGAACAAACTTCTGTTAAGAAAGTTGTGAGCTGCGAAAATAAAACACAAGTACACTATCCCGATAGCAATCGCATAGGCGTCAACTTAAGATAAAAAATAAATGAAGAGTATTTCATTCTGTTGATATGAGATTATTTATAATTTTTTTTAGCAAATTATCTTTTATAACCGTCAGTTAAAGCTTAATGTCTTTTGGTTAAGGCGAATTATGTTTTCGTTGTTAATTTATAGATTATTGGCCCGTTAGGGCCATGCTCTTGGTAATACTAGACCACCCAAGAACGCTAAGCACCTTTAGGGGGGCACTCTTTAAACACATAGCTTTTTTCGATAACGAAAGCACGTTTGTACATCAGGAATAAGCCGAATTTAACCCGTATATGTTGGAACTTTTATGCAGTTACATTAAGGTACACACGCATTGTGTTTAAAGAGTGCGCCCCTTTAGGGCAATGTCATTAAGTTGTGTCTCATAATACCCTTTTATAGTTCAGTTCCGTTTGATATTTACCGGACAA
>JAYUWA010000499.1:0-3651 GCA_043753795.1 Bacteroidota bacterium
TCCTTACGAGATTATATTGCTGTTGATCTTGCATCAAATGAGAATTCAATAATTGAGAGCTATTCCAGCCAGAATAGAAACAAGATCCGAAAAGCAGAGAAAGCAGGAATTGAAATTGAATTTGATTATGAGTGCAATCGTTTCAATGATTTTAAGTCTATCTATCTGGAAAATATGAAACGGTTAAATGCAGCACCAATGTATTTTTTCAGTCCGGATTTTTTTGAAGAATTGAATAAACTTGCCCAAAAATCCGGAGTACTTGTGAATGCGCGGGAAGCCGGAATAACCATTGGCTCTACAGTATTTCTTAAAGGAAGTACATTCGGTCATTATTTTCTTTCCTCTGCAACAGAAAAAGGTCGAAGTCATGCTGTTTCAAATCTCATGCTTCATCACGGAATACTTTGGGCAAAAAAGGCCGGACTCAAGTCCATCCATCTTGGAGGTGGTGTGACAGGTGAAGAGACCGATCCATTGCTCGTTTTCAAAAAGAATTTTTCAAAAAAAACATTAAAATTCTATATTGGGAAGCGAATTCACAATGAAATCGCCTATAATGAAATCGTAAAACAATGGGATGAAAAACATCCTGTTGAAGCTATTAAATATAAATTTATATTGCAGCGTTATCGTTTTAAAGAATCAGATCTGGTATGAGTTTGGAAAAAGATAAAAATACTGTTCGATTACGCGCCCTGACTATGGAAGATGCCCGCATCACATGGAAATGGCGGAATCAGGAAGAGGTTCGTAATGATTTCAGTGGACATCCGTTTCCGGTAAGTCTCGATGAAGAATTACAATGGTATGAAAAAAACATCAAAGTTAATTTTCCAAATACCTGTTTTGGCGTTGAAGAAATAAAAGGTTCCCATTTGGTTGGAATGACTTTTTTAAAGAATATACACATGATCTTTCGTCATGCTGAATTTTCAATATTGATAGACAGCGCACAAAAGGGAAAAGGGTATGGCAAAGAAGCATGTTATAAAACACTACTCTTTGGCTTCCGGCAATTGGGTTTGAATAAGATCTATCTCAAAGTTCGTACAGACAATACTTCAGCGATCAGGATCTATGAATCATGTGGATTTAAAGTAGAAGGAACAATCAGAGAAGATATTTATAAGCAGGGAAAATACATTGATCAGTTTTGCATGGGAATTCTTATTGGTGAATTCGAAAAACTCTGATCAGCGACTTAAATCCCTATGAGCGAAAAGCCACTTTCAGTTTACGTTTTTTCACCCTTCTGTTTATTGAGGCCTACAACAAACCGTATTTTCGATATGCGTATGTGCGATAGCATGGCTGCTAATGGAGCAAATGTGACTATCATTTATCCATACACATATATGAAGGAAAATATCCGTAGAAGCGAAATTCCTGCAAGCTATGGATTGAGAAATCTTTTCAAAACAAGAATGCAGTACACATGGCTGCTTGAAAATTCAGTATCCTGGTATCGATTCATTGTAATGCTTACTGCATTTACATTTTCATCTCTGCGAATTGTCTTTGAAAGGATTTTCTCCGCAAATGAAGCAATTATACTTTCTCGGGATGCAAAATCATTGATACCTGCCATCATTATCAGGAAGCTTACAGGGAGATTGTTGAGGACTAAAATAATTTTCGTAGCAGCGGAAGTAAAGGATAAACCCATTTATAAATGGGTTGTCAGAAATTCTGATGGAGTTTTCGCCGGCGTAACTACAACTCGCAATGCAATTATGAAGCTTGTGCCTATTCCTAAAGAGAAATTTATTTTATCACTTGCACCTGTGCCTGTCTATTCAAAAGACTGCACAAAAGAACAGGCAAGAAAAAACATTGGCTATCATGATCAGGCACCATTGATTGTTTATACAGGAAAATTAGGACTGGATGTTCTTGAGTTGAAGTTTATTTTGAAAGCCGCAAAGCAATTGCCGCAATACAATTTTCTATTCACAGGAGGAAGAGAAAGTGCAGTAGAGAAAGTGAAAGATTATTGCAAAGAACTTGGTGTATCAAATGCGATCTTCACCGGATTCTTCAACGATAGTACAGCAGTAAGGAATTATCAGCTTGCAGGAGATATTCTGGTGAGCTACTATACTTCGAATGATCATTTGATCGAGTTTAACTATCCGCAGAAGATCAATGAGTACATGTCGACCGGAAATCCGATCATCACTCCCGACTTTCCTGCAACGCAAGATGTACTTAATAACAAAAATGTTTTTTTCGTAGCACCGGATAAGGATGTAGCGTTAGCCGAAGGAATAAAATTTTTAATTGATAACCCAAAGGTAGGGGCAGCCCTTGCTGCTCAGGCTAAGGAAGATATCAAATCACTGACTTTCGACAATAAGACAAAAGAATTGCTCAAGTGGGGCCAAGGCCTCTCGTATTGACCAAAATTATTCGCAAAAGAATAATTTTCTTTTAAATTATTAATATAATGCTCATGAGCTATTTCAGCAATTAGAACTATCTTCCGCTCTGATAAAAATGAAAAAATGGCTAAGCAGAAGGTTAAGAATGTAAAAAAACCGGTGGCAAAAAAGAGTGTTAAAAGGACCGTTAAGAAGAGCCCAAAAAAAAAGCAGGTGAAGTCCATTAACGGAGCCGACAAAGGTAAAAGCCTTACTCAAGTACTCCCGCTTGCTGATCAACACGAATCCTCAAAAGAGGAACTTCAGGTAACTATTGAAAAATTAAGTTTTCAGTTAGAACAGGCAAATACTCAACTTGACCAATTCTCCCATACTACTAGTCATGAGTTGCAGGAGCCATTGAGAAAAATAATTACGTTCGCTAAAGTTCTTCGTCAAAATGACAAAAAACTTACTAACGAGGAGTTTGATGTTTTTTTGGAGAAACTCGAGAATTCAGCATTGAGACTTCGGAAGTTGATGGCCGAAATGTTGAATTTTGCACGTGTTTCTAATTATGAAAAATTGGTTGTTAGTACTGATTTGAATGAGATACTTAAGAATACACTTTTTGATCTGGAATTATTGATCGAAGAAAAGAACGCCAAATTGATTATCAGCAAGCTTCCTGAAATTGAAGCAGTGCCTTTTCAGATGAGTCAGCTATTTTATGATATCATTCATAACTCACTCAAGTTCTCAAATCCCGATGTGCCTTTAGTAATTGAAATTTCTACACGAAAGATCAAAAAGAAAGACCTCCTTTCGTATCCTAATCTCAAGCAGGAATTACAGTACAGTGAGATCTGTTTCAAGGACAATGGAATTGGGTTTGATCAGAAATATGGCGAACAGATTTTCACAATGTTCCAACGGCTGAGCAACGCCGGAGAATATCCCGGAACAGGTATCGGTTTAGCAATCTGCAGAAAGGTAGTTCAGACTTACTTTGGAGAAATCTACGCTGATGGAGTAGAAGGTGAAGGCGCAACAATACACGTCATACTACCAATCGAACAACCCAAAAAACTTCCGGATGATATTCCTACGATCTTGAAGACGTGGTTGTAACTTTTGTGAATAACTAACCCGTTGTTCGAAATAATTGCCCCTCGACTTCGCTCGGGGACCGTCTTATAAGTGGTAATGTGTGAATTTTTTGCGAAGAAAATTTAACTTCAATTTTAAGGAAATTTTCTTCGCAAAAAATTCACACATATCTGCCCAA
>JAYUWA010000500.1:0-11023 GCA_043753795.1 Bacteroidota bacterium
GAAGGATTGAAGACTGCAAAGAAGATCGGATATCCTGTAATTATAAAAGCTACTGCCGGTGGTGGTGGTCGTGGAATGCGTATCGTCTGGAAGCCGGAAGACTTTGAAGGACTTTGGGATTCTGCTCGTCAGGAAGCCGGAGCTGCTTTTGGAAATGATGGTATGTATCTTGAAAAATACATAGAAGAACCAAGACATATTGAAATTCAAATTGCCGGTGATCAATATGGTAAAGCGTGTCATTTAAGTGAACGCGATTGTTCTATTCAACGTCGTCACCAAAAGCTTACTGAAGAAACTCCATCACCGTTTATGACGAATGAACTTCGTGAAGCAATGGGCGATGCTGCTATCAAAGCTGCATTAGCTGTAAGCTATGAAGGTGTCGGTACAGTAGAATTTCTTGTCGACAAACACCGTAAGTTCTATTTCATGGAAATGAATACGCGGATCCAGGTTGAACATCCGGTTACCGAAGAGGTGATCAACTATGACTTGATAAAAGAACAGATCAAGATCGCTGCAGGAATGCCGATCTCAGGAAAAAATTATTTCCCTAGTCTGCATGCGATCGAGTGCCGTATCAATGCAGAAGATCCTTATAACAACTTCCGACCTTCACCGGGTAAGATCACAGTCTTGCACGTTCCCGGCGGACATGGCGTTCGAGTTGATTCCCACATTTATGCAGGCTATGTTATCCCTGCGAATTACGATTCAATGATCGCAAAACTTATTACCGTTGCTCAATCCCGCGAAGAAGCTATTAATACAATGGAACGTGCCTTAAGCGAATTCGTTGTTGAAGGTGTAAAAACTACTATTCCATTTCATCAACAGCTGATGCGCAACGAAGATTTCCGTAAAGGAAATTATACTACTAAGTTTATGGAGACGTTTGTACTTGAGGAATGAAAATGGTAATTTGTAATTTGTAATTAGGGTTTAGATCCTTGTTATTCGTTATTCGTTAAAATATTTTGAATAGCATGAAACACAAAAATGAAAAGCCGCTCCGGAATTTGGAAGCGGCTTTTTTTATAAAATCAAACGACTTTTTCCTATATTTGAGAAACAAGATACTTTAAGAATTTTCTTACACACGATTAACAATATGAAAAAAAATAAAACTATTTATTTCTTATTCCCATAGGGACGATATTTCTTTTAGCATATTTCAAGAAAGTTTAAAAAAAATAATAGTAAATCCAAAAGAGAACATATGGGATATTTGGGATGACACGAAAATATATATTGGTACTTTTTTGGATGAAACCATACAAAAAATTACATTAAAGACTGCAATGTGGCTTTATTGTTAGTAAGTGTTGGTTTTATGTCTTCAGAATATATAAAGGAAAAGGAGTTCGTGGAATTTACTAAGCGTTATGCTGAAAGAGGGATTTTAATTATTCCGATTCTATTTGCTCCGTGTGATTTTAATCGATGGGATGATCTTCGAAAACTACAGTTTTTTAAACCAAAAGGATCAGAATTTGGTAAAGCGGATATTAAAGATTTTACGTTTTCTGACTTAATAAAATTTAAAGATACTGATGGACTTTCAATTTATAATCCAAATATAGATAGATATGTAATTTCATTAGTAGCATTAATCGAAAAATCATTTTCAGGTTTTTTTAACGAAAAAATTGAGCCTAAAATTTCTCATTTGCCTTCAAGAAAAGCATTAAATAATAAATTGTCCGACTATCCGCTCCCATCTTCTTTATTTACAGGAAGAATAAATGAGATTGAATTATTGAAAAATAGTATTATCTATTCTAGAATTATTGCAATCGAAGGTTTGGGTGGTTGAGGAAAAACACAATTTACAGCGAAATTTATCGACGAATATATTGAAGACAAATCCAAAATAATATGGTTTAGAGGCTCAGCGCAATCGAACTTTGATATTTTTATAGAGAGTTGCGGTTATGGAGATGTCCTAAAGGGTGAAGACAAAAGCGACTTAGCTCTTTATAGTGGCTTGAAAGATTTAATTGAAAAGGACGAAAGATTTATTTTTTGGGATAATTTTAATGATATTGAAGATCAAAACTTTGAAAGGTTTTTAAGTTTTGTTAATCAATATTTACAAAAAGCAACGTTTTTTTTAATAACTAAGACTAATCCAGATATTCCAGGCCTTACAACCCTACCCATAATTAAACTTGAAGGATTAAGTAATGATGCAATAATATTTGCAAAGAAACTAAGAGATTCAAATCAAAAATATCAAAATGTATCTGATAACGATTTGATAAAAATTTGTTCTGCTGTTGACGGCCATCCTTTAGCAATTGAACTTTCTTTATCATTGATGGTTTATGGCAAGTCTTCAGATGAAATTTTAAATCATTTGTCTGAATATTCAGGAATGAAGAAAGTTGAAGATTTTAGTAAAAGATTGTTCTGGGATATCTTTAATCACCAAAATACATCAATTAAAGAGCGAGAATTCTTCTTAAAGTGCTCAATATTTAGAAGGCAGTTTTCAAGAAGATGAAATTCGTTATATTTCAAATGAAACTGATACATTTTCTATCTTGGTTAGTTTAATTGATAAGTTGCTTATAAATGCAAAAGAATCTAAATATGAAATTCATCCCTTAGTAAGATCCTTTTGCTATGAGAGACTTACTCAGAAAGCAATAATACACAAAAAGGCTTCTCAATATTATATTAACAAAAGAACAAATATTTTAAACATCTTACTAGAAGAACAAATCTATTATCATCTTTATGAAGCTCACGAATTTAATATACTATCTAATTTTATGCAAGAATATGGAAACATCCTAATAGATCAAGGGCAACTAGGGTTTATTAATGATTATCTAAATAAATTAGAAGCAGGAAATCATTTTGATTTACGATTCAATATTTTTAGAGGGGATATTAGCCAAATAAAAGGAGAGTGGGATAAATCCATAACATTTTTTGAAAAAGCAAACACCTCTACAGATAAAAAGATAATTGTTGAATCTATAATTAAGCAAGGAGAAATATATTTTAGACAAGGTTATAGTGATAAAAGTTTTTCATACTTTGAAAAAGCGCTTCAAATTTCAAAAGAGGAAAGCCTCACTTTTTTTGAGGCAAGAGCGTTAAATGATGTGGGACTATACTATTTAGACAAAGATGACTTAAATACCTCGTTAAATAAACTTAATCAATCCTTAAAAATGCGAATTGAATTAAATGATATAGGAGGAATAGCAAACACTTATAATAATATAGCTCAGGTTTATTATGCCAAAAACAAGTTAGAACTTGCATTAGAGTATTTCAATAAAAGTTTAAATATTGCAATTGAAAACGACATTAAAACTTCTGAAGCCCTTTATCTTATGAATATAGGAACCGTATACTTAAAACAAAAAGATTATCTGTCTGCAAACAAGTATTTAGATTTAGCTTTAAAAAAAAGCTGCGCTATTGCATATAAATCATATGAAGGCGGTTGCTATGGGCATATTGCAGAAATGTATTTGCAGCAAGGCAACGCCGAAAAAGCACTTGAAATGAACTTTGAAGCATTAAAAATTGAAGAAGAATTAGGCGAACATAAATCAATGCATATAACCTTATATAATATTGGTGTTGCTCACTTAGAAAAAGATATAAAAACAGCGTTACATTATTTTTTAAGATCCTTGAATATTGTTCGAATATCAAAAAGAAAAAAAGATGAACAAGATTTAACTCCTACAATTAAATTAATTGTAAAAAAATTAGGGAAAGAAACGTTTTTAAAAATAACTCAAGAAATTGTTACAAAATTAAAAATTGACGATAACTTTGATGCAAGTGAATTTTTAAATGACCCAAAAATCAGAAATAAAGAAAAAATTGGTCGAAATGATCCATGCCAGTGCGGTAGTGGTAAGAAATTTAAAAATTGCCACGGGGTCCCTGATTGATTAAATGAATAAACAAATCAATACTCCTGATACTGCGCATACAACCTTTGTAAATAAGATTTTCCTTTCAGCAATAACGAATCCTTTTTCATTTTGGTTATAGGATGCGAATGATTAATCACCCTCTCCGTATTATACGAATAAGTGACCCATTTGGTATCTTCAATAAATCCGAATGTTTCTTCGAACTGATAAAAGGCATACGATTGCGTGAGTGGGTTCAATAAATTTTTACTCCACTTGTATGCTGTTGCATTAATTGCCATCTGATAAAGCAAAGTCGCCGGAACATCATGATGTCCTCCTGCCAAGTGAATTTTTGTTCCTCTGTATTCCGGCTTAATCACATCACCAAAAAACAATAACGGTATTCTTCTGCTGTTAGGCTCAAGGATCAGACTGTGATTCGGCAAGTAATGACCATGATCTGCCAGGATCACAAATAATGTATTCGCATACCATGGCTGCTTTGAGGCTTTCCGAATGTAATCGCCCAGACATGCATCTGAGTATGCTGCTGAGTTTCGGAATTTATCGGGCTCACTGCTTCCGGGAATTCTCGGTGGGCCGGGAACATCAAATGGTTCATGGTTACTTAATGTCATTAACGTTGCAAAGAATGGTTCTTTGACTTTTGCCACATCAGTTAGATGCTTTTCAAATAAAAATTCATCAGCAACACCCCACCGACTTAGTCCCAGATTTGGATCAAAATTTCCTTTGTTTATGATCTTACCGAATTTTTGTGTAACACAATATGCATCAAGGTTTGAAAAATTTCCTTCGCCGCCATAATAGAAAGAAGAATTATATCCAAATAAAGCAAGTGTTTTTACAAGTGAAGGCAGTCGCATCGACTTCTCACTTGAACGCATAATAGAATGATAAGGTGTAGCCGGCCATCCATTCAATACTGAAGCAATGCCTTGATCAGTGCGGGTACCGGTAGCAAAAATAGAATCAAAAAATATCCCATTCTGAATTAACTGTTCTAGATTTGGATCTGTACGCTTATCGCCACCCAAGGAAGCAACCAAATCGCCTGTGAAACTTTCCAAAAGAATCATAACAACATTTGGTCGTTGGGTAGTGAGCACCTGTGGAAAAGTTTCATAAGAAACCTGAAGTAATTTATCTACGATAGGATCAGCTGTTTCAGGCGAAATCCTTTGAAACGGATTTGAAGTAGATAATCCTGCTGTGTAAATATCATACGATAAATGCCAGACCGGATTTACGGCCGATTGATTCAGGAAATTATTTTTTGAATAATAGACCAGACTTTCATTCATTGGCAACATCTGAAAGCCACCGCGAATCCCAATTATATTTAGTCCAATCAATATTGCAATTGTACTTATTCTGATAAAATAATTTGAAGTCTTTTTTTCGAACGGCAGATAAAAAAAATTCCTGAAGATCAGGATCGTTCCTGTCAGCAGGATTATCATTCCTGTGATCACTCCAACAGACTGGCCGGGCGACAAGGAAGAAAAAACTTCTGTAGGGTCAACCAGATAAGACACTGCTCTGAAATTGATCATTGAATTCCAGAAATGGTACAGTGCCACATTTCCCGCAACGACGTGTATCACAACAACAATTAAGAATGCATGAATCCAGAAATTGATCTGATTAAAAAATTTCTTTGGAAATATTTCGAAAAGTATGTTCAACAACAAGGTTGGTATTAAAAAATAACACGCCATTGAAATGTCCATTCTTAATCCGTAAAAAAAAGATGGCAAAGTATCCTTTAACCTAACACTTCCATCGTCAGGAATATTGACAAGCAGAAATACGAGTCGCCATAATGAAAAAAAGATCACATAGAATAATGTGATCTTTAAATAAGATAAAAATGTTTTTTTCAAGTGACTTCTCGGTTTTAACGGAAGTCAAGTACTAATCTTTTACAAGTCTTAGCTTAGATACTTCCGGGCCATTTTCCAGTGTTACAAAATAGACACCTTTTGCAAACTGTGCAACATCTATCGGTAATCTATTTATCCCTTCATGAACAGACCACCCCTTTTCGTACACAATGGCCCCCATTGCATTCATAACTTGAACAGGAATTACTTTTTCAGAAGAAATATGGAGGACTACTTCTACATTATCTGTCGCCGGATTTGGCTGAATGGTACATAGTTGTTTAGAAGCCGAAAATTTTACCGGAAGGATATCCGAATAGGTATACTTTCCATCAAAATCTATTTGCTTTAACCGGTAATAAGAAGTTCCCATCAATGGTTCAAAATCCGTCAAATTATAAACTAATGTTTGCGAACTCGTTCCTCCACCGCGCATCTTTTGGATCGATGTGAATTCTCTTCCATTTGAACTTCTTTCTATATCAAAATAATCGTTATTTATTTCAGTTGTTGTGATCCAATTTAATCGGACTGATGAATTCTCAGGCTCAGCATTGAAAGTCAATAGTTCTATAGGCAATGGAACAGCACAATCAAGCGATGCCCCATCCGTCAAAATCCAGTTCAATGCAAAACCATTTCCACCCGGACTCCATTTGCTGATAACGAGCAGATATGTTTCACCTGCGGTAACTGCGATCTCATCAGTAAAACCATTTCCTTCAGCACCTTCACTAAGGTCACTTCCATTATTTCCGGTTCCTGTATTCGTTGATAAATTCAAAGCAGAATTCATTCCCGTATTCGGATAGGAAGACCAGTTTGCCGAATAAGAACATCTGACCGGCGAACCTAATGTTCCGCAGTTCGGAAAAGGACCAAAGAATGCAAAATCATAATCGTCGGAAGTTGTATTTGGAACCAAATTGAATCCTAATTTTCCTGACGACACAACTTTTATAGCATACCAATTAGTATAATTTTCTGTTGGAATACAACCTGCAGTAATATCGGAAGAAAGACCGGGACCAAAACTTGCATCTGTGATTGATTGATTATCGCAAATTGTGGTTGCGCGAATGCAATCAAAATTTTCCGTTCCAACAGGAGCGGAAGGAAATGGAACGCAGTCGAGTGTTGCAACCCAACCGGCTGCATTTGTTGTTGAGTTTGAATAAAACCTGAATGTCAGACATCCACTTTGATCAGTTGAAATGTATGGGCCCATACCTGCAGCCATAGCTGCTGTATAAGAAGAATACGTTCCGCTCCATACTGATCCGGTACCGAATTCAGGGCTATTTTGTGTTGCACCATTCAGCACAGAAAGTTCATCTATTCCCGACTGAGTAGCAAACGACCAGAATGAAACACGAACAGCTGTGCCACCGGTTTCAGGACAAAATGTTCTATAGATATTTCCAATACTGTTAGAATAATTTGATGTTGTACCGCCATCATCAGTAAATGTAAAGCCACAATCATTTACCATCTGTGCTCCGGCAAAGCTTCCTGCTATTCCTGAAGTTGGCTGGGTGTAATCTGCTGATGCGGCAGGAACTGTCGGACAAGTGACGCAAGAAATGATTGCTGCCCATCCATTTGAACGGTTATTGCCATCTGATTTAAATCTGAATGTGAGACTTCCTGTTGTTGAAATAATACGCGGAGGAATTGTTGTTCCACTCCAGACTCCAATTCTTGTTGCAGAAGTAGTAGCTCCATCAAAAATCGTGAGCGTATCTTTTCCGGATTGAGTTGCAAAAGATGTAAACTCAACTTGAAGACATGTACTATTGTTTGATGTAAAAGTCTCTACAAAATTTTCGTTGTGATTATACTGAGCAGAAGGTCCACCACTATCGTAGAAATTCGCATCGCATGTACTCACTGTGGTTGTACTCATGTTGTAAGATGAATTACAAGTTACACATGAAAGACTGATGGCCCAACCGGATTTATTCTGTGAATTGCTGCTTACAAATTTAAATGTCAAACAACCACTAGACGCAATCAAATCTGCCGGCACACTATTACCGGAAAAAGTACCAAGCAAAGGTGCAGAAGTATTTGCTCCATCATAAACAGAAAGCACATCATTCCCGGCCTGTGTATTAAATGCAGTAAAGTCGGCCATAATACATCCGGATGTTGCACAAAATGTAATTGTGTAATTCTGATTTCCGGAATAATTACTTCCACTTCCTCCTGAATCATAAAATGTGCCTGAACAGGTATTGACAGTAGTTCCATTCGAAGTTGAATTCAAAACATACTGAGCTGAGGCCATTTCAACCAAAAGCAATAGAAAGGCGAAGACGCCTATGCATTTTTTCATAAGAATAAGAATCATTGCCCAACATGGACATTTACATTCTCATTCTATGAGTAATTCAGAATATTGTTAGCTGAAAATGACGGCTTTCCCTACATGTGCTTAATAAAGACAAACGTATCTTAACAACTAAATTTTAACATTTGATACCATTATAAAAAGTAAAAGTGAGGAAATCTTGCAATTCCTCCTCAGGTATTTTAATTTATTTTAAGGTGAATCAAACCAAAATTGCTTCACCGATGGCCTGACGTACTGCTTCTTTGATGGCTTTTGCATCGAAATGGCATTCATCATACAGTTCCTTCGGTTCGCCGTGATCAATGAAACGATCCGGAATTCCCAGTCTGGTAACACGTGCAGAATAATTATGATTCATCATGAACTCACCAATTGCACTACCGAAACCACCCATCAAGCAACCATCTTCAACGGTGATAATTTTTTTAAACCTTGAAAATATATCGTGTAGCATTTCCTCGTCTAAAGGTTTTGCAAATCGCATATCATAGTGTGCAGGATTCAATCCTTCTTTCTCCAGATCCTCACAAGCTTTCACAGCAAAATTTCCGGGATGCCCTAGAGTGAGTATTGCTATTTCTTCACCATCACGAACTTTTCTTCCCTTACCGATCTGAATTTTTTCAAATGGAGTTTTCCAGTTTACCATTACACCATTACCTCTTGGATAACGAATTGAAAACGGTGCATCGGTTTCAGGAAGTTGTGCAGTATACATCAGATTGCGTAACTCTTGTTCATTCATCGGTGCAGATACGATCATGTTCGGAATACAACGCATAAACGCAATATCAAAAGCACCGTGATGTGTTGGACCATCAGCACCGGCAAGACCACCGCGGTCAAGACAAAATATTACATGCAGATTCTGCAAAGCAACATCATGCACTACCTGATCATATCCTCTCTGCATGAATGAAGAATAGATATTACAAAAAGGAATTAGTCCTTGTGTAGCCATACCTGCTGAAAAAGTAACAGCATGCTGTTCAGCAATACCCACATCGAATGCGCGATCCGGCATTGCTTTCATCATGATGTTCAACGAACATCCTGAAGGCATAGCAGGTGTAACACCAACTATTTTTTCATTCTTCTCAGCTAATTCAACAATTGTGTTTCCGAAAACATCCTGATACTTTGGTGGCTGTGGTCCGTTGTTAGATGGCTTAATAATTTCTCCGCTGATCTTATCAAACAATCCCGGTGAATGCCATTTCGTTTGATCTTTTTCCGCGAGTTCATATCCTTTACCTTTTACAGTAAGTACATGAAGGATCTTTGGACCGGGAATATCTTTTAAATCATTCATCACTTTCACTAAACGATTTACATCGTGTCCATCAACCGGACCGAAATAGCGGAAGCGTAGTGATTCGAATAAATTACTTTGTTTTAATAATGTTGTCTTTACTGCATTCTCAACTTTGGATGCGATCTCCTGTGCATTGGGACCAAACTTGCTGATCTTTCCAAGCAACTTCCAGATTTCATCTTTTACTTTGTTGTATGTATGCGAAACAGTGATGTCTGTTAAATATTCTTTCAATGCACCGACATTCGGATCGATGCTCATGCAATTGTCATTCAATACAACAAGCAGATTTGAATTTTCTACTCCGGCATGATTCATTGCTTCGAATGCTAAACCTGCAGTCATTGCACCATCACCGATTACTGCAATGTGCTGACGATTTTTATCACCTTTCAATCGTGATGCAACTGCCATACCTAAAGCAGCAGAAATCGAGGTAGATGAATGACCAACACCGAATGTGTCGAACTCACTTTCACTGCGTTTTGGAAAACCGCTGATGCCTTTATAAATTCTATTGGTATGGAAAATATCGCGACGACCTGTTAGGATCTTATGACCGTAAGCCTGATGGCCAACATCCCAGATCAGTTGATCATCAGGCGTATTGAAAACGTAATGGAGCGCAACGGTCAATTCTACCACACCAAGGGAAGCGCCAAAATGCCCGCCGTTAACAGACACAATATCAATAATATAGTCTCGAAGTTCCTTTGAAATCTCCGGAAGTTCGGATTCTTTGAACTTTCTGAGATCTTCAGGGAATGTGATCTGTTTTAAATACTTACCGGCTTTGTTGTCCATTATGTTCAGAATCTACAAATATAGAAAATTTAGAGTGATGCCAGGGGGTTTTCAGGAGGGGAAAACGGACTTTTACGGGAGTTGTTTAAAATAATGGGTGGAATTCGAGGGTATTAACAAAGATTTAGGGAATTTGTTTAGAGGACGAACTGAGTTTCTTTCCCGCAGAACACGCAGAGTACGCAGAATAGCCGCAGAAAATAAATGTGAAGAATGCAATGTGCCTTTGCTTGATTTGGAAAATAATCTGTGCAAAATCTGCAAAATCTGCGAGATCTGCAGGAAAAATTTATATTTGTTTTTCTCCCGCAGATCTCGCAGAATGCGCAGAAAATCCGCAGTGATTCCTGCGGAATTGGAAATATCAATACACTTATACAACAAAAATAATCTGCTGTATTCTGCGTGGGATATTTCAACAGTCAAAATGTATTAATCGTTTAGTTCCTTAATCTTATTAAAAGCGAAAAGGTGCTGCCTTCAAGTTCTTTAGATTAGAAATTACCTCATCTTGTATTTAATTTTGACATTATTTGGGCGGTCGCATTTTGCGACCACCTGTGAAAACAAATAAATCGATTCAACTTATTAATGGAGAAAATCAAAGACGAATTTATTGCTAATCAAATTATTACTTTAAGAGGTAAAAAAGTAATGTTAGATTCAGATTTAGCTAAACTTTATGGAGTAAGCACGAAACGTTTAAATGAACAAGTAAAAAGAAATTTGAAACGGTTTCCGGAAGATT
>JAYUWA010000501.1:0-3645 GCA_043753795.1 Bacteroidota bacterium
ACTTTTCACTTTTCACTTTTCACTTTTCACTTTTCACTTTTCACTTATTCTTCTTCATCCTCCCCGCATCTTGAAGCGCCTTCTGCAGTAAAAACTCAATCTGCCCATTGACACTACGAAAATCATCAGCAGCCCACTTTTCGAGCTGCTTGATGATTTCGGGATTGATCCTTAGTACGAAAGCTTTTTTGTCCGCCATTAGCCAAATTATTAATGATGCAATGTGCCTGTGTTAATGACAGGATTTACACTTCTGTCGCCGCAAAGAACTACAAGAAGATTACTCACCATCGCTGCTTTTCTTTCTTCGTCAAGGTCGACGATCTTGTTTTCTGACAATCTCTTCAATGCCATTTCAACCATTCCTACTGCACCTTCAACGATTTGCTTTCTTGCTGCAACAATTGCTGTTGCTTGCTGACGTTGGAGCATGGCGTGAGCAATTTCCTGTGCGTATGCAAGGTGACTGATGCGGGCTTCAAGTACATGTATGCCGGCAGTGGAAAGTCGTTCGTTCAGTTCAACGACAAGCATCTCATGAACTTTTTCAGGTGCGCCACGCAATGTGATTTCATCGTCATTGCTCTCTAGATTATCATATGGGAATGAACTTGCAAGATGACGGATAGCAGCTTCACTCTGAATGTTGACATACATGTTGTAATCATTCACTTCGAATAATGCTTTTGATGTTTCATTCACCTGCCACACAATAACTGCAGCGATCTCAATGGGATTTCCCATTTTGTCATTTACTTTCAGGAATTGTCCGTTCAGGTTTCTTGCTCGTAGTGAGATCAGTTTTTTATTCATCAATGGATTTACCCAGAAGAATCCGTTGTCTTTCACCGTTCCGGAATATTTTCCAAAGAAAACAAGAACTCTTGCTTCATTCGGATTGACAATCATAAAGCCAGGTGTAATTACAAAAAACAGCAAGCTGGCAATTACAACTCCCAATGGGTATTGTTCAACAATAAAATAAATGCCGCCAACTATTGTGGCGAACAGAATTGCTACCATCAGAAATCCTGATGAAGCTTTGTAGGTAATTTCTTTGATCATTGTGGTTGATATTAAAATGATATCACAAAGGTATCACTAAAAAAATTAAAAAGTCAAGCAAAACTTGAAATTTATTTTTACATGGGGGAAACGAATCCCGATAGTTATAGCATAGGCGTCAACTTAATTAAACTCAGCAATTCATATTAAGGATATATATTTAGAATTGACAGGCCCGTTAGGGCCGTACTTTTGGTAATACAAGACTATGCGAGAAAGTCAAGCACCTTTAGGGGCGCACTCTTTCTACAATGCATGTGTCCATTAATTCAACTGCATAAAAGTTCCGGCACATAGCAGTTGCATTCGGCATGTTCCTGATATCCAAATGTGCTTTCGTTGTCGAAAAAAGTTGTGTGTTTAAAGGGTAAGCCCCTAAAGGTGCTTAGCGCTCTTATATGTTCTTGTATTAACAAAAGTATGTCCCTAACGGGCCTGATAATCTATAAAGAACAACGAATATTTCATTCGTCTTAATCATATGACATTAAGCATTTGCTGACGATAGTTATCAGGATGAAAAGTGAAATGGTTTAAAGAGTTTAAGGTGTGGTGGCGACTTAATAGGCGCGTGGCACCTTAAACCCTTTAAACACCTTAAACCAATTTATTCCCAAACTATATGGGAAAAGGAATAAATTTGCCAAATGGAAATCAGGAGACACGACAATTCGCAATGGATCAAAGACGAAGCTTTGCGGCTGGGATTTGATTTCTGTGGGATTTCGAAAGCTGATTTTCTGGAAGAAGAGGCACCACGACTTGAGCAATGGCTTTTGCAGAATCGACATGGAAAGATGGCGTATATGGAAAATCATTTCGACAAACGTCTGGACCCTCGGTTGCTTGTGCCCGGAGCAAAGAGTGTGATTTCGCTTTTGCTTAATTATTTTCCTTCAGAAAAGCAAAATGAATCTGCTCCGAAGATAAGCAAGTATGCATATGGAAAGGATTATCATTTTGTTATTAAAGAAAAACTTCAGGAGTTGGTTTCATCAATTGAAATAAAAATTGGAAATATAGATGGAAGAGTTTTTGTAGACTCGGCACCGGTACTCGATCGTGCATGGGCAAAGAAAAGTGGATTAGGATGGATCGGAAAAAATGGAAACTTAATTAACAAAGGAAGCGGATCATTTTATTTCATAGCAGAAATTATTTCTGATCTGGATCTTATTGCTGATGGTGCAGTAGAAGATTTTTGCGGAACATGCACACGATGCATTGATGCTTGTCCGACGGATGCAATCATCAAACCATATGTAGTCGATGGGAGTAAATGCATTTCTTATTTCACGATCGAACTAAAAGATGAAATCCCTACAACAGTTAAAGGTCAATTTGAAAACTGGGTATTCGGCTGCGATATTTGTCAGGATGTGTGTCCGTGGAATCGTTTTTCAAAGCCACTTAAAGAAAAAAAGCTGGAAGCTAATAAAGCGTTACTTGATCTGAACAAAGATGAATGGTATGAAATGACAGCAGAGATCTTTACAACAATATTCAGTAAGTCCGCTGTGAAGCGAACAGGTTTTCAAGGATTAAAAAGGAATCTGGAATTTATCAGGAGTGAACCTTCCTGAAAGCGTCTATGATCACATCGCTGTATGTAGCGAACGTTGCCACACACCACAATTTTAATAACCTACGTTCATCTCTTTTTAGAAGGCGAAGAGATTTGATCAACTCTTTACGAAAAAGGTTTCTATCGAAACTGACCTTCGTGAGAATTTGCTTTGTGTACTCGAACATGGTATTCGGTTTAGCTTTTGGACTGTCTAAATTATTGTATTCCATACGAAAAGTCAAGCGTTTTATTGATTGTGAGTGTTAAACATTTTAAACTGCTAATTATCAGAGATATTCTTTTTTTTAACTAAAAAAGACGATTTCTGTGACAATCTGTTGATAACACACGACAAAAAAGGCTTTTGCCCTCATTCGCTCCAGCGGAAGGTACTCTGGTCTAATCCGGCCAGATCCAGTACGCGGTCAATTACTGTTGCTGCAAGTGCTTCAAAATTTTTGGGCTTGCTATAAAAAGAAGGGGAGGCAGGACAAACAATTCCACCGGCTTCTGTGACGGTTTTCATGTTGTTCAAATGAATCAAACTATAGGGAGTATCTCTGACTACCATTATTAATTTTCTTCTTTCTTTTAATATAACATCTGCAGCACGGGTAATAAGGTCGTTCGAAATTCCTGTTGCTATTCTTGCCATTGTGCCCATACTACATGGACAAATAATCATCGTTTTGTATTTAGCAGAACCACTGGCAAATGGAGCAAAGAAGTCATTTCTATCGTGTATTTTGAATGGGATCTGATCATAGTCTTTGTTACCAAGTTCATACTCCCAAACGTCTTTTGCATTACTTGAAAAAACTATGCCTACAGTTTCAATCTGATCTGTTAACATTTTAAGTTTGTCGAACAGAACTTTTGCATAGATCGCACCACTGGCACCGGTCACTGCAACAATTATTTTGTGCTTTTGAGAATTCATAGTTGAAAAACAAAGGTACGTTGAAAATGTTCAATGAGTACACTGTCGATTTGAGTTTTGAAATAAAAAAATC
>JAYUWA010000502.1:0-3637 GCA_043753795.1 Bacteroidota bacterium
GTATAAAAATCAATTTGCTCCCTTCTAAAAAATATTTATTTAATCAACTTTAATTGTGTGAACCGGTTTAGACATACCATCAATTCTGACAAAATAAGAACCCCTCGATAAATATCCCGGGACAAATATCTGTTCATCATCACTTACAAAACTTTCATAAACAATTTTTCCAGACAGGTCAGTGATTGTCATTTTACCTCTAGGATTGTTCAAACCGTAGATTTGAAAATGGCTCGTCCATGGATTGGGATAGATTACTATTTCACTCCCATAAGGCAAATCTTCTACACCGACGGGATCACAAATTACATCCATGGCCAGTAAAGTTGGCGAGGTGGTGTCTGTTAAAGAAGTAACATTCCAACTTAAATTGTATACGCTATCAGATTCGCTTCCCGAATCTCCGATTGACATCAGGGGATTGTATTGATCCATACTGCCAGAATTAGACAAACAAGTTGCGCCAGACGAATCGGTCAGCCCAATGACATTACCATAAGAGAATGCAAATCCGGTATTAAGATCGCAAGTGCCGATCCGGCCGTAATACAAATCCGGCAAAACATTCAGTTGGTAGGAAATAATTGGGTATCCGTCAGAGTCAACTATTCCAATAAAAAAGCTCCCGGTAGAATTCATAATGCATGCAATATTTCCATTGGGATATAACTTTACAGGTCTGATATCAAAAGCAGAATTTCCTGTAACCAGATCATCTTTCACTACCCATTGCAGACCACTCTGTGTAATTTTATATAGCTCATCAGCCTCCGGACCGAAATTGTTGTAGACTACAATTGAACCTATAATAACTGAATCATTGAGAACAGTCGAAACTCCCATGAAGTGAAAATAAAACTGGGAAGAACCGCTGGTATAATACTCCGACAGAATATTAAAATTTGAATCCATAATTATCCCTGCCGGTGAAACGTAGTATCCACCATTATATTCCATAATCATCTCCATTGGCCTGTTTCCAAAATCATGAAAATGGGTTATGTTTCCGGCTGTGTCTGCTACAGCAATTCCATTATGCTGACCACTTGAATCAGTTCTATTGACAGTGAAAAATAAAGAATCATTTTTTACCATAGTCCCCAATACATTGAATGCCATAGTTCCCGGTAGTGAAAGTTGTTTGATGCTTTTTACTGTACCGCTACTATCAACTTTTACAAGTAAATTATCTCCACAATTTATCAAAACTTCATTGCTCTGATCCAGGTAAATTGCATTAGGAAATCTATAAGACATGTTCGTTAAAATGGATTTACTCCAAAGAGTATCAAGCTCTCTGTTTGTCTTTACAATTAAGATATGCTGAATACCCTTGCTTCCAATAAAATAAATGGAACTGTCGGGGCCAATGACAATGGACGTGAAGTTGATTGAATCAGAAGCTGTACCAAGCTTGCGTACCTGCCCGGAGGCCGGATTAATAAACGAAAATATTATCAGAAGGTAAAAGATGGTTTTCATAGTGCCGGCTTGTTGTATTGCCAAGATAAGAATAAATTAATTATACTTACTATGCCGTAAGGCAGCGGTTTACAATAATTTTCTCATATCATAAAAAACATCTCCCCCATGAACGGATTCAGATAATCCTGCATTGACAAACATTCCACCGAGCGGGGACAAATTAAGAATCTTAATCCATCAAACAACGGACAGACATTCCTGCACCTTTACCAAAGTCGTGACTGTAAAAACCAATTCCATCATCTGTATAAAGAAGATAGAACTGCCAGGCATACATTGGCGTGAGTTCAGTGACTGTCCACCAGTGTCCGATCTTATTTCCTCCTGCACTGAAATAGCCATTATAAAAACGAATGCTGCCCGGAAGTCCTGTGAAACCACTTTCGTTAGAACCATTACTGTTTTTCGGCCAGCCTTCAGTACTTTTCATCTTTTTACCTGCTACAGCTTGCCCACCTAAAAAATAAATCAGACTATCAAGATCAGTTTTGCTTAGTATATGATAATCAATCGGAGCTAAACCACGGACATCATTCACGGCAAACCAGTTGTAAAGTTTACCGTACTTCAATTCATTTGCCGGATCGTTTCCGAAATAACACCACGCCGGTTTACTTTCTTCGTATGCCTTTTTCCATTCTTGATCCGTTTTCGCTTCCGGTATGGAATCACCATTTCTAAATGTAGAAACATTTAAATTTTTTACCATCCATTTTTGAGTGCCGATAAGAGTTGTTGGAATTAAGTCCTGAGCATTAAGTTGTGCGGAGAAAGAAATTAAAAAAAGTAAAATGGAAAATGTAGATGTTTTGAAATCGGTTAGCATATTTCTTCTCTAGTACCAGATAAATAAGTATGTGTTAGATTTTCTCTAACGAATTTTCTATGTTTTATGCTATTCCCTCTTTCGTGCAAATGAATCTAGGATTTGCTTGTTGGATTGGTGGAATTTTAAACTAAGCTTCACTCACTTGAAAAAATTCAACTTGCATTTCATCGCCCCTCGGAGGAATGTTAAGCGGAAATTTAGAATACAAGCTCAATGTTGTATTCCATCAAGTGTCATTCGGTCCGAGAAATATTTTAAATCTTCTCCAGTTCAATATTCTCAATGTCATTATTTGAAATATTTTCATTCTCTTCGAGCATCAACCATTCAGAGTTGATCACTTTATGCTGATTAAGGATAGTCCCATCCTTTAAAATTATTTTCACAATTTGAAAACCCATACCATTTTCAGGAAGGGATATTAAAATATTAATGAATGTATCAGAAAGTCTAATTGTTCTTGAATCCATTTTAAATTAATTAATATACTGTTTGCCGAATAAATGTACCTTGAGAAGTCCCATTCGCAAAATAAACTTCTTTGCCACCGCCTCTTTTGTTATTTGCCGGTTGAACTTTTCCTCTTTGCAAAGTATCTACCCTTAATGGTTTTATGTGAAACGCATGTTTAATTTCATCATTATTTGGAAGCGCATATCTTTCAACAGGGTCGTCATTCGTTTTCTTGCACACAAGATAATCATCCATAGTCGTAGTATAACTGCCGGGAAGCAAACATTTCTTTACTTTATCTACTCTTCTGTCATCATCAAATGCAGAAAGCCTTACAAAAACTTCTTCTCCATTTGCATTTTCAACAGGATTATCGATAGCGCCTTTTTCTTTATCATCTTTCGATTCATTAAGGCTATTTCGAAATTCTCTTTCACTTAAAACGGAAATAATATTTAAGGCAATGGTACTAGCTGACCTTTTAGCTGCTAAAATACCTTCACTAATTATCCGTCGAACCAGATTACTCTGATCATTATTCATTTCAACTACTATCTCGGAGTTAAGTACCAAGTATCGTTCTGTTTTATACTCACCACTTTTGTTTGCAATAACAACTTGATATCCCATACCAGTTTCAGGCATATGAAGCAAATCATTTTCTTGTGAATTCGAAAGTTTATAAATCATTAGTTTATTTATTAAAGTTAAATGTACATATTTTTCCCATAATAGAAAAGGCGAAATAACAAATTGAGAATATTTTCACTATAAAATAGAATTGAAACACGATAAGCTTTAATCCCGATAGCAATCAGGGGTGGACGAATGTCGCACAGCGCAAAAACAGCTAGATGAACCGAAGCAGGC
>JAYUWA010000503.1:0-3637 GCA_043753795.1 Bacteroidota bacterium
TCATGGTTAAAGCCGGTTAATTATTGAGCGACTATTTCAATCTAATATCCTTGACATTCATCTGAATGCTGGTTTTATTATTGAAAGTATTTTCATCTAAGGCATAACAAATATCGAAAGGGATTTTTCTCGAGATAAATGAAAAATGCTGGCCCATTTGAAATGCAATTCCATCCATACCGAAACGAGTATTCTCGTCTTCAGCAAGATTTAATTTCAGGTGATTGTTTCCGACAACTCTCGACATTCCTGTATCGCGTACATTATCACTACGAAAAACAGGGTTCATATTTCCCGGACCAAATGGTGCAAATTGTTTGAGGATATTAAAAAATGCCGGAGTAATTTCTGACAATTTCAGCATTGAATCAATTTCAATTTCTTGTGTCAGACTGTTTTCTTCAATAGTAGACGCAACAATTTCTTCAAAACGTTCCTTGAATTTTTCAATGTTCTCTATCTTCATAGTCAATCCTGCAGCATACATGTGTCCGCCGAACTGTTCAAGCAAATCACTGCAACTTTCAATTGCATTATAGACATCAAAATCTTTAACAGAACGGGCAGAACCCGTTGCCATTCCATTTGATTCCGTAAGAATGATAGTAGGACGATAATATTTTTCAGTCATTCGTGATGCAACAATTCCAATAACACCTTTGTGCCAGCTTGCATTGAATAACACTGTAGACCGACGTCTGGAGAATTCCGGATCTGACTGAATAAGAGAAAAGGCTTCTTGTGTAATTTTCACATCGAGATTCTTCCGTTCTTCATTATGTTCTTTGATCCGGAGAGAATTCGTTATTGCAATAGCAGCATTTTCAGAGATGAGCAATTCAACAGCATGTCGTGCATCGTGAATTCTTCCTGCAGCATTGATTCTTGGTCCGATGATGAATACAAGATCATTCACTGTAAGATTATAATGCGGCACTCTGCGATCATCTTCAGTTACATCTACAAACACAGGAACTTTTTCCATTTCAAGAATGGCTTTTATTCCTAAGCGCGGTTTGTAATTCAATTGCTTTAATCCGAAATGAACCAGCACCCGGTTTTCACCTACGAGCGGAACGATATCGGCTGCTGTACTGATAGCAACCAAATCCAGATATTGTTCAATTTCTTTGAAAGGAATTTTATGTTTCTGAGCGTATCCTGAAATAAATTTGAAACCGATTCCGCAACCTGAAAGTTCATCGAACGGATAAGTATCATCGGCGCGCTTTGGATCAAGTACGGCAACAGCATCCGGTAATGTATCGCCCGGACGATGGTGATCGCAGATAATAAAATCTACGCCCATTAATTTTGCAGCATGAACTTTATCGATTGATTTAATTCCGCAATCGAGAGCGATGATCAATTTGAAATCATTCAGAGCTGCGTATTCAATTCCTGCAGTAGAAACTCCGTAACCTTCTTTGTAACGATCAGGCAGATAAAAATCTACATTTTCATAAAAGCTTTTGATGAAAGAGTAAACTAAAGCAACAGCTGTAGTTCCGTCAACATCATAATCACCATAGACTAAAATTTTCTCATTTCTTGCAATGGCTTCTTCTAATCGAATAACAGCCTTGTCCATATCGGTCATTAAAAAAGGATCGTGAAGATCCGTTACCGAGGGCCGAAAGAAAAGTCGCGCCTGATCAAATGTAGTGATACCGCGACGAACCAGAAGATTAGCAAGAGTCTTGTTAATGTTCAGTTGCGAAGCGAGCGCACTGACCTGTTCCGGTTTCCCGTCAGGTTTTAATGCCCATCTTTTCTCACGAATTTCCACGTCTATCATACTGGGGTGCAAGATAACTAAAATGCACCCTGAAAATTAAGTTAACATTAAAAGAAACATACAAGATGTGGTGTATAACTCTGAATGATTGGTGAAATCATTATTTAAAGGGCAAAAATTAAGTTTTCACTCTTAAATTATCATGAAACTTTCATCATTCATTATCCTCATCATCTGCTGTATCAGCATCCACATCATGCTTAAAATTCTTTCCGGCGACAACGATTACAATTTCGCCTTTCACTGTTTTGGCAGCGAAATGTTCTTTGCATTGCAATAAAGACCCGTGATAATTTTCTTCAAACATTTTCGAAATTTCTCTGGAAACACCTGCTCTTCTTTCCGGACCAAAAATTCCTATGAACTGATCCAATGCTTTAACAAGTCTGTAAGGCGATTCATAAAAGATCATTGTCCGTTCTTCCTCCCGCAATTTTTCAAGACGGGTAGCACGGCCTTTTTTCTGAGGTAAAAATCCTTCGAACGTAAATCTGTCTGCGGGCAAACCGGAATTTACCAAAGCAGGAACAAAAGCAGTTGGTCCGGGAAGTGTTTCCACTTTGATTCCGTTACGAATGCATTCTCTTACCAATAAAAAACCGGGATCTGAAATTCCGGGAGTTCCGGCATCGGTAACTAAAGCAATCGTTTCACCAGCAGCAATACGATTCACAATATCAGCAACGATCTTATGTTCGTTGTGCATGTGATAAGACTGTAAACGTTTATCGATTCCCAGATGTCGCATGAGATTTCCACTCACGCGCGTATCTTCTGCAAGAATAGTATCAGCTTCTTTTAAGATCCGGATCGCCCTGAGAGTAATATCTTCTAAATTACCGACAGGAGTTGGAACAAGGTAGAGCCCTGTTTTTTCCATTATCCAAGATAACGTCTTTCCACTATATCCATGAACAAGGAAGCAACAGAAGGTTGTTTTTCCCAGTTATAATCAAGCGAAATTGTTTTCATGAATTCCTGCGCTTTATTTGAAGAGCCGCATGTATTAAGGTGTTCAACTGAAGCATTGTATTTCTGCGAATCACCATTAAAAAGTTGGTTGATGAATTGAAATTTTTCATTGAGTCCGATCGCTGCCTTCAGATCTTTTACAGGAACCTTATGCAAATGGTCAGAAACACTATGTGAGCTTTGATTCAATGCAATGCGGTCGGCCAGTGTTTCATGATCTTCGAATTTATGAGCAATAGAAGGAGAAGAAGCGAACATTTCATGCAGATCTGAATTAGATTTTTTCAGATGATTGATCTCTGCTGCATTTTCTGATTTAGAAATATCGGCCATCAATTTATCCATTGAAATATGACCATTTGTTTTTCCCGGAATTTCAACAGGAGCTTCGCTGATCTCTTCCTTGCGGATCGGTTCAGGAGAAGGTACTGTTGCAGTAACAACAGGAGTACTTTCCTTAACGGAAGGTGTCTCAGGAATGATTTCAGAATTATGATTTGCGACAGGAGAATTAGGTATCACATTTGTCGGTGCCGGATTCGCAGGGAAATTCATTTTCATTTCCGCTATAATGGAAACCTGCATTTCATTGAGTAATTGAAGAGCATTCTGATAATTCAATTGAAGTGCTAATTCATAAACTTTACGAATTTCAGCTAAAAAAACATCCATTTCCGCAGCAGGAATTGCAGATGAATGGGCTTGCATGGAACGATGAAGGTCTCTGAGTCTTTCTGTTGAAAGAATCAATTGTTGATGAAGAATAGGGCTTTGCATGGGAATTCTAACGGAAGATTCTGAAGGATGTTGTGGTTTTGGCAACATATTTCGGAGGCACGGCAGGGTAAAAGGTCAAGGGTCAAAGGT
>JAYUWA010000504.1:0-3636 GCA_043753795.1 Bacteroidota bacterium
TTCATCCCGAACGACAAATTTGGATGGCAAGATCTTTCATCTTACTAGGTTTATATATAGTCACACGCCTCGTGGCGCACCAGATTTCGCAGATAAGGCGCAGATAAAATCGCAGATTTGCGTTTCTTAATTTTCAAGTGTAGAAATACTTTTATTAAAAATATAGTTATGCATGACTGCGAATAACTTAAGTTCTGAATCTGCGAATTTATCTGCGCCTTCATCTGCGGGATCTGCGGGAGAAAAATTACGCCAAAATATTTCCCGCAGAATTCCGCAGAGTACGCAGAAAATCCGCAGAGATCTCTGCGAGATGAAATGTTATTGGTAAAATGTGCTATGTGTTATTTCCCGCAGATCGCAGATTTAGCGCAGATGGTTTTAATGCTTAAGTACTTCAAATATTTGCTCCCTCTTCTCCCCGACTCTTACTAAATAAATTCCATCCGGTAAAGTTCCCAAATCAATTTCAAAGTTCCCGGAAAGGATTTTTCCACTTAAAACTATTTTTCCATTTCTATCAATGACAATGTAATTTGAACTGATTAACTCAGAACCTGATTTTACGTTGATCCAATTACCAGCAGGATTCGGATAAACGGTAATACTATTCTCATCGACCGCTTCAACATCAATTCCTGTTGTATACGAACTGCCGACAAATACAATCAGATAATTGGTAGCTGAAACTTTTACTACACTCGGATCTCCGCCTTGAATATTAGTATTTACATAACCGTTCCACATTCCACCATTGGGAGTTGAATTGTACCAGATACCATTCGCACCTGCACCATAAAATCGCAAATCATTTGAATCATTGATAACATAATTGCCTGTCCAGTTGTGGTTATTGTCTGAGGGAATATTCTGCACCTTCATAAAATTAATTCCATTCGGAGAAATGTAATGATAAGCTCCTTGCTGCGGACTACCAATCGGCGAAATATAATGACAGGCATTATTAAAAAATATCACTGCCGGATCAATTACTCTGTTAGTGTCCTCATCCACTCTTGCATTTGCTTCAAAAGTATAATTGACACCATCAATACTTGACGCCGAATAAGTATTTACAGTTGAATCTAAACCTCCAACCGGAAATCCATCGCTCGAAGAAAAATAGATTCGCACGCTATCGCTGTTCAAAACAACAAGTGTCGGATCGAATGGTCTTTGATAAGTTGAAGGAAAACCATCGACAACAATCGGTGTGGGTTCTGTCCAGTTGATGCCATTGTCGTATGAGAATTTTACAGCAACTCTATCCCACGACGCTGAAGGATTAGGCACTCTGAACCATTGAAAGATGGCAATAAGTGTATCTCCTTTCCATTTTACAATAGAAGGGACACCGGAAGAATCCTGAAAAAGTGTCGGAGTATTGAATGTGATGCCATCAGTAGACCATGCCATTTTGAGTGGGCGCTCCCATGGGAAACCTTGACTGAATGATTTTGTTACTATAAATAAGAGTAGAAAAAACAGTTTGGTGGGTTTCATTTGGATTAGTGAATATGGAGTTTGAGTTTTAAATATACAGAATTAAAAATAACTGAAGAAGTTTTCTTACAGTTATAGATGCCAACTCCAAAACTTTTTCAATTTTATCGAACCGTTTTACGTTTCAATTAGCCCTTCACTACAAAACCAATTATATCTGCGCTAAATCTGCGAGTTCTGCGGGATCTGCGGGAGAAAAAATTACGCTTAAAATATTTCCCGCAGATCCCGCGGAAAAATACGCAGATAAGGCGCAGATCTTGCGATATACTTGAATGAAGTCTCGTTAATTTAATTAAGAAAATATTTTGTGTTCTAATAGAAATCGCAGAATGCACCTTCGAAAAACGATATCGCCAATCTGCGCTAAATCTGCGGGTTCTGCGGGATCTGCGGGAGAAAAAATTACGGTTAAAATATTTCCCGTAGATCCCGCAGAACTCGTAGATTGGGCGCAGATTGTTTTAATGCTTAATTAAATCAATGTTTGATTCAAATTCTCGCAGGCAAACTCAAAATCATTTCAATCAAAAGGCTTAATTTTCTAAAACTTTCATTATGTTGTTTAATTATTACAGTCGCATAGTATCCGTCTGCCAATCTTCAATCGATATAAGAATTTCTTTCGAACTTAATTTTTCTTTCACTGCCCTATCTATTAAAATTCCGAACTGATGGTCATCAGAATATCTCAGTGCAGCGATCTGTGAAAACGAAAGCACCTCTTCGATCTGCTTTGACCTTTTATTGAAAAGTTCAAAGTACCGTAACCGAAACTCCAATCTGACGATCCTGTCCTGATTTCCCAATGCATAGTGTTGTCGCAACATGATGGCCAGATATAATAGACAAAGGGATACAATGCTGAATAGTTTCCATTCCAATCTATTTTCACTTTCAGTGAAGTAATTCACTATACCAATGATCATCATAATTGACACCAATGGCAAAAAGATGAAATGATGCGGGGGGTAGAGTTTTTTGTAGTTGGTGGAGTTTTGAGATTTCAAAATGGAAAGATTTTATTTTAATAAGAAAATGAGTATAAATGTATGCCATCACATTAAATCTTTGAATAAAATTTCTAAACAGAAAATTCTGAGTATTTGTCTGCGGAATTTTGCACAAGCAACGAAAATGAAATGATATCGGCAATAATATTGCTGTGTGTTTTTTCACGCAGATTCCGATAGCTATCGGGAGCGCAGAGTACGCTGAAAATTCGCAGAGTTCTCTGCGAGAATGAAATGACTTCGGTATTCAATTAAAATTATTTCATCAATCTAAATCTCACAGGTAAAAGTGCCTCTGAAGCCACTGCTACTCCATCTTTGTTACCCGGCTTCCATAATTTAATTGAACGGATCACACGCAAAGCTTCTTCATCACAACCACCACCAATTCCGCGGTAAACTTTTGCCTCTGTCAGATTCCCTGAGCTATCAACTTTAATATTCACCTTTACAGTGCCCTGGATATTATACGTCTTTGCAAGTTTTGGATACTCCAGACTATCATTCAAGTATTTGATAAAGCCGGCATCGCCGTCATCGATGAATTCAAATTGTGATTGAAAGTGATTTTGCAAATCAACTGCGAAACAACTGTCCAATGTTTTACTGTCCGACTCTGAACTCCCCAAAGTCTCTGCTTTACGCCAGTCATTACAGGCAGCATTTCCAAATCCAAGTTCATTGAAACAGTTCCCACGTTCAAAAAAAAGTTCAGCATACACACTATTTTCCTTTATCGCTTTGGTAAAATATTCAATCGCCATTTCAAAATTTTCGGCCTTCTGGTACTCATTTCCTTTTCGAAAATAGGAACTGAATTTACTGGTTGAATCATCCGTGCGATTGACTTTTGGAAGACTGAACACCAGAGGTAAATTATACTGCACTTGCACAGCTTTTCCTTGATTCCTTCCAGGCTCCCACTTTGGCATTAACTTCATTACCCTTAATGCCTCTTCATTCAATCCATCAATTCCCCTGAGCACCTTTACCTGGACTACATAACCATTTGTATCTACCACAAATGATACATAAATTCTTCCGGCTACTCCTTTTTTGGCTGCTTCCTCAGGATACTGAATATTGCTTTTAAGAAACTCAAACAAAGCATCTTCTCCAC
>JAYUWA010000505.1:0-3617 GCA_043753795.1 Bacteroidota bacterium
AGGAAATTCTACTGAAGGATTAAATTTAGTAGAATTTGACCTTAGTGAAAAAGCAAAGGGAATGTATATACTTTCACTTTATATGGATGAAACAAAAATCAAACCTATAAAAATTGTATTCGAATAAAATTTTTATCGACCGTACAAACAAAAATTGCCTTGTAAATTTACAAGGCAATTTTTGTTTCTTTTGAAACGAACAACATTCCTTCAACTTAAAAAAACTCTTCTGTGAATCTATCACTCGACCACCACTTTAAAAACCCTTCTTTCAACCCCACTTACCACCAAACAAAAGTAAATCCCTGCACTTAACTGATGCAATTCAACTGCGATTTTATTATAACCGGGTTCAAGATCAGTGGTCTTTTCAAGTCTTATCCTGCCTGACAAATCTGAAATAAGTATCGATATGTTTTTGGTTTCAGAAAACGGTGAAGTGTAATCGATATTTATAAAACCTTGTGCAGGATTCGGATAGAGCTTCACCTCTGCTGTTACGTTTTCTGTTTCTTGATTTCTTATCCGCGCTGAAATCACACCAACAGTAACCGGCAATGATGTCGCAAAACAAAATCCTGCTCGGTAAGCTCTCACAGTATAAGTTCCTGATGTATTTACAACTATCGATTGTGTAGTTGCTCCGGTCGACCACAAATATCCGCCTGCAATAGTTGAAGTCAAAGTAACGGTCTGTCCCGGATTAAGGATTGTCGGACCGCTCGCTGATATCTGCGGTATAGGCGGCGGTGTGCAGCCATTTGCAATTATGGCCACAGGTGCTGATGTTGCGGTACAACCGTTTGTACCGGTAATGCTCACTCGATAAATTCCCTGATATGAAACAGTGATGCTACGTGTCGTTGCATTGTTTGACCAGCGATACTGATTTGCTGTCGTTGATGTAAGTGTTACTGAAGTATGACTGCTAGTAAGAGTTGTCGAACTGTTTGGCGTTATTACAGGTGCAGCTGGTGCAGCAAGCATTGTAACAATTTTTGGTGTAGAGACTGCTGAACAATTCGCACTTCCATACATACGGACAGTATAAGATCCGGCTGAAGATACAATGATCGATCGTGTTGTCGCTCCATTCGACCAGGCATACGAATTACCGGGTGTTGAAGTCAGCGTAAGTAAAGTTCCCGGACAAATGTTCGATGATCCACTTGTTGTGATCACAGGGACAACAGGCGCTGCCATCGTACTTACGGTAGTTACTGCTGAAGTTGCAGAACAACCGCTATTGATACCGGTTACAGTATAATTTCCGGTCGTAGTTACTACGATCGATTGAGATGTCGCGCCATTGGACCATAAGTAGGAATTAGCCGGACTGGATATCAGCATCACAGATCCGCCTGCACAAAATGATGTCGGTCCGCTTGCTGTAATGACAGGGACAATTGCTGCTGCAGAAACTGCCACTGTCATTGGTCGTGATAAAGCCACTACTCCAGTTGAATCGGTAACTTTAACTGTAAAGGATCCTGAAGTGTTCACAGTGATAGAGCGTGTAGTAAATCCGCCAGGAGTCCAGAAATAAGAGGACCCTTGATTTGCAGTCAACGTTACACTTCCGCCATTACAAAAATGTGTAGATCCGCTGGGTGTAATGGTTGCAGTTTGGTTTGCAGGCTTGGGCATGGCAGCATAACTGAACCATGTATAACCATCCGTCTTTATAAAATTTTTAATGCTCAAATCCGGTTCAGTACTTAAAAAACCGGTGTATGTTACATATGGTTTTGTAGTTGGATTTGTACTGAGCCAGTTGTACATGTATGATTGTTCACTGGAGAAAATAGGAAGTACCGTTGTCACTTTCGCACCGCTTGCAATATCCAAAAGTCGGTTTCTGGTATACTGATAAATATCTGCATCCGTAGATCTGTAAGAATGAAGAAGAATTCTGTCTGCTTTCGATGCCAACTTCTGCATTTGCCCACGGTTCGGCCAGCCCAGATAAACTTCAGAAACAATTCCATTGGCATTTGCAAGCGAATCAATTTTCTGAAATTCTCTCCATGCAAATGCAAATGCACCTGCAGTATCTGCTGTATACCCATTTGGAGTTAGATATAGCATTGAGTAAAATGCATTGATGCTAGATGTTAGCCAGAATTCAAATTCAAAATTGAAAACATTAAATTTTTCTATAGGAAGAACGCGGCTATTATAATTCATTATCCGCGTAATAAACGAATTATATGTTTCACCTGCAGCTCCGACTTGTACAATTCTGTAATTCGTTTTAGCTTTTGAAATGAACGCTGCAAGTTTTGCAATATCGGTATTTGTCCAGCTCAGATTGTTCAGATCATATAATGTAAGATAATTCAGATCTTGAGCAACCGCATACCGGAGCATCTGATTTTCCAGGGAACTATCTCCCAGCCATGATGACGTACTGTTCACGTACATTCCACGAATGTTGTTCGACTGACTTTTTGCCGGCAGTGAATAAAACATTATGAACAGGAATAAATACTTTACTCCTCTGATTACCTTGTCGAGAGTCATGATCATGCGGGGGATGATTTTAAGTTAGTACAAACACACTCAATGAGTGTTCTACAGAATAAGCAGAAATTGTTCAGCAAATTCTGAATTGCTCAATACGCAAGGATTATAAACTTGTTCGCTTTAATTGCGTTCTCTATAGTTAAAAGAGCATGACACCTATAGCAAAAACCAAAAAGTTAAATCATCAGGCAAACGAAACTTTTTCCGGGGTGCGCAAATTTTATAATAATTGCAGAAGTTTAGGATCAGCGAATAAAATAATATTCCCCTAAGAACAGAAAGTAGAGCATTAAGAAATTGCTTCAGATGGCAAAAGCACCTTACTTACTTCTAATTGGTCCTTTCAGGATGACCATGTACGCCAACAAAATGCAATTTCTTCAACTATATTCATCATTAGCCGAATCAACAGCTTTGGATTGTGGTGAACCTTTTTGTCTCAGGTAAATCGTGAGGAAGAAGAGTATCATGACAGACAAAAACTCACTTTGCCAATTTTGAAATGATTCGTACCAAAACCGACTACCTGACATATATTCTGACCAGTTTTCAAGCGGTTTATGTTCAAGTAGGTTTTTCAGATTCTGGTCTTTTAGACTACCATATAAATGAGCAATGAATGAAAGTATAAATAAAAGGAATAACGCAATCGACAGTGAGTTTTTGTAAATGGATAAAAACAATCCGCCTTTAAACACAGGCCATGGTGCATCTTTATGTTTTACCGGCTCCTTATCACTTTCATGTTTTTTGCCAATCTCTTTAGATTCTGACGATCCTTGTTGACGCAAGAAAATTGTAAATACAACAAATACACCCATTTGAAAAAATTCACTCTCCCAATTTTCAAATGTGCTTTGAATAAAATGTCCGGAAAATAAATATTCATAGCTATTCACCGAAGGAAAATTATAGGTCGCCAGAAATTCATTATATTCCAGGCGACCCATATAAAATTGACCAATTAAAAACAAAATAGTAAATACCGTAAACACGATAATAAGACTATTTCTATAAATAAAATTTGGCCTCTTTATGCTTTCCGTTTTCTTCATTTCATAAGACTAATAAAATGTTTCACTATTTATTCC
>JAYUWA010000506.1:0-3605 GCA_043753795.1 Bacteroidota bacterium
CCTTGACCTTTGACCTAATTATCTATCTTCGCACTCCAAATTACCTATCAAATTATGATCAAAATTACTTTCCCTGATAAAAATGTCAGGGAATACCCGAAAGGAACAAGTTCACACGAGATCGCTAAAAGCATCAGTGAAGGACTGGCCCGAAATGTACTGGCTGCAAAAGTAAATGGTGAAACCTGGGACTCGTCGCGCCCAATTACGGAAGATTCCACTTTGCAATTGCTGACCTGGGATGATAAAGACGGTAAGAATACCATGTGGCACTCCTCCGCTCACTTAATGGCTGAGGCTCTGGAAGAATTATATCCGGGTGTGAAGTTCGGAATCGGTCCCCCGGTCGATAATGGGTTTTATTACGATGTGGATCTTGGCGGAAATACAATTTCTTCTGACGATTTCAAGAAGATCGAAGATAAAATGGTTGAGCTTGCCAAGAAAGGTTCGAAGTATGAACGTACATCTGTGCCTAAGAACAAAGCAATCGAATTTTTCAAATCAAAAGGTGATGAATACAAACTTGATCTGTTGAATGATCTTGAGGATGGAACCATTACATTTTATAAGCAGGGAAATTTTACTGATCTCTGTCGTGGTCCACATATTCCGGATACAGGATTCATCAAGGCTGTAAAGCTGATGAACATTGCCGGAGCTTACTGGCGTGGCGATGAGAAGAATAAACAATTGACACGTATTTATGGAATTACTTTTCCAAAGAAAAGTCAGTTGGATGAATATCTGGTCATGGTCGAAGAAGCTAAGAAGCGCGATCATCGACGTATAGGAAAAGAACTCGAGATCTTTACATTCGATGATGATGTTGGTCCGGGATTACCATTATGGATGCCGAATGGTGGTGCCATCATCGAACAACTTGAGAAGCTAGCAAAGTCAACTGAACAAGCAGCAGGTTATGAACGTGTACGTACACCTCACATTGCAAGAGAATCAATGTATCTGACGAGTGGACACTTGCCATATTACGAAGAAAGTATGTACCCGCCGATGATTCTTGAAGGAGAGAAATACTATCTCAAGGCAATGAATTGTCCGCATCATCATAAGATCTATAAAGAACTTAATCCAAGTTACAAAGACCTTCCTATTCGTCTTGCTGAGTATGGTACATGTTACCGTTACGAGCAATCAGGCGAGTTGTTTGGTTTGATGCGCGTTCGTTGTCTTCAGATGAATGATGCACACATTTATTGTACGAAAGAACAATTTGCAGATGAGTTCAGAGCTGTTAATGAAATGTATCTGAAGTATTTCAAGATCTTCAACATCGATAAATACGTTATGCGTTTCTCAACTCATGAGCCAAAGAAATTAGGTAAAAAGTATGTTGATGAGCCTGAATTATGGCTAGAAACAGAAGACATGGTTCGGAAAGTTTTGATCGAATCCAACATCCCTTACATTGAAGTTCCGGATGAAGGAGCTTTCTATGGACCTAAAATTGACGTTCAGGTTTGGAGTGCGATTGGTCGGGAGTTTACCCTTGCGACCAATCAGGTTGACTTCGCAGTTCCTGCCCGTTTTGGACTGACTTACAAAAACAACCAAAACAAGCTGGAAACGCCGATTTGTATTCACCGGGCTCCGCTTGGAACCCATGAAAGGTTCATCGGATTCCTGATTGAGCATTATGCCGGCAATTTTCCTATCTGGTTAGCTCCCAAACAAGTAAGTATCCTTAGTATAAGCGAAAAATACAACGACTACGCTAAAAAAGTTTTACAATTGCTAATAAATTCCGATATTCGCGGACTTGTTGACAATAGAGATGAGACAATTGGCAAGAAGATCCGGGATGCAGAGATGAAAAAGATTCCTTTCATGCTCATAATCGGAGAAAAAGAGTTCAACGATAATAAAGTTTCAGTCCGTCGACATGGCTCAGGAGATGTGGGAAGTTTCACACTTGAAGAGTTCAAGAAAATGGTTCAAGATGAAATTAATAGTAGCTTAAATATCAACAATCAATAAATTACATTTAGCAAGGAGGTTCCAATAGCAGCACCAAATCAATCTAACAGCAGGCCACCACTTTTTAACAAGTCCACATCAAGTCGTCCCCCATACCAAAGAGGACGTGGACCGGTAAAGAAAGAAGATGAGCACAGGATCAATGAAAGAATTCGCGTACCGCAAGTTCGACTTGTTGGTGATAATATCGTCAGCGATATCTATCCGACAGAAGAAGCACTACGGATGGCGAAAGAACAGGAATTAGATTTAGTTGAAATCGTTCCTACTGCCGATCCTCCTGTATGTAGAATCATAGAATATCAAAAGTTCTTATACGATAAAAAGAAAAAAGAGAAAGAGTTAAAGTCAAAGCAAGGCAAGCAAGTTGTGAAGGAAGTTCGTTTTGGTCCAAACACCGACGAGCATGATTTCAACTTCAAAGTAAAGCATGCGATGAACTTTTTGGAGGATGGAAATAAAGTAAAAGCATACGTTCACTTCAGAGGTCGTACGATTGCCTACAAAGAAAAAGGCGAGATCATACTACTGAAATTTGCTCAGGCACTTGAAGAGTATGGAAAAGTAGAATTACTTCCGAAGCTGGAAGGTAACAGGATGTTTATTCACTTGGCTCCTATTCCTCGTAAAAAGAGTAAGTAGTTAAGTTTGAAAATTGAATTAATCAAATAAGTTAAATAGTTAAGGCAATGCCAAAAATGAAAACGCACTCCGGTGCGAAGAAACGGTTTAAATTAACCGGTACAGGAAAAATTAAAAGAAAGCAGGCTTACAAAAGTCACATCTTGACAAAGAAAGACACAAAGCGTAAACGTAATCTTACGAAAGCAGCTTTGGTATCTCCTGGAGATACATACAGAGTTGAGAGAATGCTAGTGATCTGATCTTTTAATTAAACAAACAATTTTTTAACCAGGTGAAAAGCAAAAAAGTTCTGCGTAAGGTAGACGCTTAAGCCAAAAACAAAAAACAATGCCTCGTTCAGTCAATGCCGTCGCGTCGCGCGCCCGCAGAAAAAAAATGTTCAAACTCGCCAAAGGTTACTGGGGTGCGAGAGGAAATGTTCTTACAGTTGCTAAGAATACAGTCGAAAAAGGTTTAGGCTACGCCTACCGTGATCGTCGTCAAAAGAAACGTAATTTCCGTTCATTATGGATCCAACGTATCAATGCTGGTGCTCGTTTATATGAAATGAGTTACTCTGAGTTGATGGGAAAAATACATGCAAAGAATCTTGGGATCAATCGTAAGACGCTTGCCGATCTTGCAATGAATCATCCTGATGCTTTCAAAGCAGTGATTGATTCTGTAAAATAAAAAACTACGCCATAGTTTTTAGTGAATCAATGTTTAAAGAGAACCTTCGGGTTCTCTTTTTTTGTTAAAGGTTTCCATATTTGCCAAACATTATGTTAACCACTCCTACCTTTTCAACTTTTCCTCCGCAGGCTTATAGCCTGGGGCAATAGTTATTGTAGATACGAAATCTTTTTTAGCTGCTTCATTGTTACCGATCTTTTCATAGCAGACACCACGATTAAAAAAGGCCTCCGCGTATTGATCGTTGACTTTTATAGCTTCTGTATAAAAACGGATCGCTTCATTCC
>JAYUWA010000507.1:0-3591 GCA_043753795.1 Bacteroidota bacterium
ACACCCACACCCACACCCACACCCACACCCACACCCACACCCACACCCACACCCACACCCACACCCACACCCACACCCACACCCACACCCACACTCACACTCACACTCACACTCACACTCACACTGTGAGTTTGAGTTAGAGTGTGAAGTGTGTCGGAATTTAACTGGGGCTTTGAACTTTAACCTCAGCAGAGTATCTTTACACAAAATACCACACAATGACTTTAGAAGAAAAAATAAACACCGACCTCAAAGCAGCCATGCTTTCAAAAAATGAAGCAGCCTTACGCGGATTACGTGCTGTGAAATCGGCATTACTCCTGGCAAAAACTTCCGGAGGAACTGGGGTTTCTGCTGAAGATGAATTTAAAATTTTGCAGAAACTTGTTAAGCAACGCAAAGAATCGGTTGAAATATTCAAGCAGCAAAATAGAGAAGACTTAGCCAAAGGAGAAGCGGAGGAGATAGAAGTGATCGAAAAATATCTTCCGCAGATGATGGGTGAAGACGAAATCAAGGCCGGAATTCAGGCTATCATTGTTCAGGTCGGTGCCAAAGGACCGGGAGATTTGGGTAAAGTTATGGGCACTGCGTCGAAAAATTTTGCGGGAAAAGCTGATAATAAGTTGGTTTCGCAACTGGTGAAAGACCTTTTGTCGGCTATGTAAATCGTTAATTTGGTCGATATTAATATTATCCTACCTTTGACTCGCTAATAAACGCCCGCTATTTAAGCAATCAATTATTCGCAGGAACAATCGAGTTGCGGGCCCGGTTGCTTCTTGTGAGAGATTAATATTTATTACCAAATGAAAACCGGTAAAGTAAAATTCTTCAACGAATCTAAAGGATATGGATTCGTTGTTGTAGACGACAACAACTCTGAAGTTTTTGTTCATCACAGTGGATTAATCGACAAAATTCGTGAAAACGATTCTGTTGAATTCGAAATCGTAGATGGAAAAAAAGGACAGAACGCTGTAAACGTTCGCAAAATTCAGTAACAGTAAATTACTGTTTGATGGAAAGGCTGCTCTTCAAGAGCGGCCTTTTTTGTTTAAGGGTTTTAATCGATGGACAAATCGATATTTCCAATCAAAGATCTCAAAACAAATTTCTACATTCGTCTTGAGAAATTAATATATGAAACAATCATTCTGCGTAGGTATTGACATTGGAGGAACCAATACGGCCTATGCATTTATTGATAGTGCCGGCAAGATCATTTTTAAAGATGAAGTGCCAACCGGTAAATCCGCAGATCCTAATGAACTAATCGACAGAGTCTGTAAGGCATTGCAGAATTCTGCCAATACCTTAGGAGTACAGGATCAACTTGCAGGTTTAGGCATTGGCGCACCAAACGGAAATTATTTTTCAGGAACTGTTGAATTTGCTCCCAACTTGAATTGGTTTGGAATTATTCCTGTTGCAAAAATGTTTGAAGAAAGAATGAGTATTAAAACATTTCTTACCAATGATGCAAATGCCGCAGCAATGGGTGAAATGTTTTTCGGCTCAGCAAAGGGAATGAAAGATTTTATTTTCATCACGCTAGGCACAGGACTTGGAAGTGGAATTGTAGTTAACGGCGATTTGGTTTATGGTCACGATGGTTTTGCAGGAGAAATGGGACATGTTATCGTGATTCAGAATGGTCGTCAATGTGGTTGTGGAAGAAAAGGTTGTTTGGAACAGTATTGCAGTGCAACGGGATTGGTAAAAACATATCTTGAAATTCTTGCAAAGGAAGACCCTGAAAAATTTTCTGCAATTGATAAAACAACAGTTAATTCAAAATCCATTTATGAAATGGCATTGTCAGTAGACAAGGTAGCCATCAATTCCTTTAATTATACAGGAGAAATACTTGGATTTGCTTTAGCCAATTCCGTAGCGTATACCAGTCCGGAAGCATTTTTTCTTTTTGGAGGTCTTGCTGAAGCAGGCGAGTTACTCCTTGCACCAACGAAAATCAGCTTCGAGAAAAATTTACTAAGTATTTATAAAAATAAAATTACCATTTCTGTTTCAGGATTGCCGGAGAGTGATGCAGCGTTACTCGGAGCAGCTTCTTTGGCCTGGAATGAATTAAATAAAATCTCATAGTAATCTTATAACTTAATATGAAAATAGTATCCATTGCAATTCTAGTTTGCTTTCTATTACTAAATTCAATAATGGCTCAGAAGCAAAACAATTTACCACTCATTCCGCTTCCTGAAAAACTGGTAATTGGGAATGGAAGTTTTGAGATAAACGAATCTACAGTTTTATTCAGTCATGATGAAAATGCATTGAAGGATCTGAATTTTCTGCAGTCATATATTGTAGATCGTTACAATATTGCTTTGAAAGCAACTATTGGTTCAGCTCAGAAGAAATCAGTTTTTGTAAAGCATAATTCCTCAATGAAGCCTGATGAATATACTTTGTATGTCGATTCATTGAATATAAAAATCGAAGGAGGAACTGGCGCCGGAGTGTTTTATGGAATTCAGACTTTGATCCAGCTTTTACCTGCAGGTCGCACAACAAAACTAACCGTTGCTGCTGTTAAGATTTCAGATCAGCCTCGTTTTTCATGGCGCGGAATGCATCTGGATGTAAGCCGGCATTTTTTCACTGTTAAAGAAGTAAAAAAATATCTCGATTATCTGGCAATGTATAAGATGAATACTTTTCACTGGCACTTAACCGATGATCAAGGCTGGCGGATTGAAATAAAAAAATATCCGAAGCTTACAGAAATCAGTGCATTCAGAAGTGGAACATTGATCGGGCATTATAGTCAGACTCCTGAACGTTACGATACAATTCGCTACGGCGGATTTTACACTCAGGAAGAGATCAAAGATGTAATTGATTATGCAACAACAAGACATATTCAGATCGTTCCCGAAATTGAAATGCCGGGACATGCTCTTGCTGCACTTGCTGCTTATCCAATGCTTGCATGCACACCCGGTCCGTTTGAAGTAGGAAAATCATGGGGAGTATTCAAAGATGTATTTTGTCCGAGTGAAATTACGTTCAATTTTTTGCAGGATGTTTTAACAGAAGTAAGCGAATTGTTTCCGGGAAAATATATTCACATTGGCGGTGATGAATGTCCAAAGGATCGCTGGAAAGAAAGTTCATTTTGTCAGGAGTTAATGAAGAAGGAAGGTTTGAAAGACGAGCATGAATTACAGAGTTATTTTGTGCAGCGAATGGGAAAATTCCTTCAGACAAAAAATAAGAAACTTATTGGCTGGGATGAAATTCTTGAAGGTGGAATTGCTGAAGATGCAACGATCATGTCGTGGCGCGGATATGCCGGCGGAGTTACTGCTGCAAAACAAAAGCATGATGTAGTAATGACGCCAACATCATATTGCTACTTCGATTATTATCAATCAGCAAGTCCGAATGAACCTTTAGCAATAGGAGGTTACTTGCCGTTGAATATGGTCTATCGCTTCGAACCGGTTGCAGATGTACTTACTGCTGATGAAGCAAAGTATATTCTGGGAACACAAGGAAATATCTGGACAGAATATATTGACAACTGGAAAAAACTCGAGTACATGGCAATGCCGCGCATGGCAG
>JAYUWA010000508.1:0-3588 GCA_043753795.1 Bacteroidota bacterium
TGGATACATTCCTCCAACTGCAGGTCCATTAGTGCGTGTTGTTGCAGAACTTAATACATAACTACTCTGCATTCTTTTGATCGCTCCTGTCCCATTCACATTCGTGAAAGCATAAGCACCATAGATCGGAAAGCCATCGAATGCATACCCGATGATTGGTGAATGATTCAAACTATCTTCATCATCATACAAACATGTCGGACTAACATGATGATGATACTCGCCTTGCTGTTGCGGGTGACCCAAGCAATTGTCAAATCCGGGACCTTCCCAATAATTTGCATTCCGATTCCACACACCTTGATTCATATACGACATACCATCAGAAACATTGAACACACTAACACCATTCGACCAGACTCCTATATGTCCAAGCCCAACTGCTGTTGGTGTTCCTGTATTCTGCTGCGGATTTCTGGTGATCTTGAAAACGAAATTCTGATTACTCGGAACATTCGGATTGCCTGTCCATGGACCAATACTATAACCGGGAATACAGGTACATGAAATGTAGACATTACTTGTTGAATATTGAACCAACTGTACGTTAGAGACAATGCCATTGTATCCGGTTGCTGTCGTATTTTGTATCCAGCAGTCAAGTTCTGCAAGTTGCCCAAATGACTGGGTTGAAGTAATTAAAAATGCAAGAGCAAATATTGCTTTTCTCATTGATGTGATTGGTTTTAAAATCGGTTTCGGGAATTGGCGCACGAATTGAAAAGTGCATTTTTCAATTTGACAATATTACAAATTTTTTCAGATTTAATGACTGCTGAAAGATGAAAATCCTGAAATATGCCGCAAATTTTAATACAAACTCCTCAAATTTGAAAACCACAGAATTGAAATTATTTTATCTTTGATCGCAAGATGAAAGACCTACAGGAACTGATCGATGCAAATTTAATTTCGAAAGAAACAGCAGATCAGATCTCGCAATTTTACAAGAATAAAAACAGCAAAGAACCCAACCGACTTATTGCTGTCTTTGGAATCGTCGGAGCAATATTGGTTGGAATGGGAATCATTCTGATTGTCGCTCACAACTGGGATAACTTCAATCGCTTTACAAAATCACTGCTAGCCTTTCTGCCTTTATTTGCAGGGCAGGTATTAGCAGCTTATGCTATGATCAAAAAGAAAGATCAGAAAGTCTGGATCGAAGGGACTTCTGCATTTTTATTTTTCAGTGTTGGTGCATGCATAGCAATGATCAGTCAGATCTATCATATCACCGGTGAATTGCCGGACTTCATTTTAACCTGGATGATTCTGGCTTTACCACAATTCTACATAATGAATTCGTCGGTTACCTCACTCTTCTATCTAACGGGAATTACTTATTATGTAATGGAAGTGGGCTATTCACACTTTTACTCTCTTGAATCTTTGATCTACTGGATACTCTTGATAGCAATGATTCCACATTACATCATGCTGTTAAAGAAAAAGGCAGAGAGTAACTACTCAGTACTTCATAGCAGATTAATTCCCATTTCACTTCTGATCGGGCTTGGTTCAAGTACTGAGAAGAACGAGGAATTAATGTTCATCGCATTCATGAGTTTGTTTTCTGCATTCTTAATACTGGGAAGTTTGCCGGTCTTTCATCGCACTTCAAAGAACACTCAATCATATTCGTTCTTTGGATTACTTGGAATTGTAATTACGCTCATTCCACTTACATTTGATTGGATCTGGCCGGACTTGTATCAGAATCTTAGTCCGTTTCAAGGTTTGATCCGGACATCTGAACTTCACGCAGTATTCTTTACAACACTTACTGCTCTCTTCTTACTTGTACGCCATGACCATCTACCTCTGACCAAACATACGGCAGTCTTCAAATATTCATTCATCATTTTTATAGCAATATTTTTTCTTGCTACCATTTCTCCCGGACTTTCTCAATTGTTATCTAATCTGATGTTGTTATTCATTGGAGTAAGAATAATTCAGAATGGAATTGCAGAAGACCACTTGGGAATTCTGAATTTCGGTTTGTTGGTTTTGGCAACTGCAGTGGTATGCAAGTTTTTTGATTCGCAATTGACGTTTGTGATCAGGGGATTAGTATTTGTTGCTCTCGGACTAGGTTTCTTTTACACTAATTATCTGATCATCAAAAAAAGAAAGCAGCATGAGCAATAAACGAATTTACTTTTTACTGGCTTTACTTGTACTGTTGCAATTATTTGTACCGGCTAAAATGATCTATGATCATGAATCCATTTTATCGAAGGGTGAAAAATTTAAATTCATAACAGCGCCTATAGATCCTACCGACCCTTTCAGAGGAAAATATATTGTTTTACGTTTCGATGCAAGCCGGTATTATACAACTGATAGAGGCACGTGGTATTCCAATGAAGATGTCTATGCGACACTGGTAAATGATAAAGATGGCTATGCGAAAATTTCCGGCGTCAGCAGAAATAAACCGGAATCAGGTTCATTTTTAAAATCAAAAGTCGATTACTTTCAAGGTGGTGATTCTTCATTCTTGAATCTTGATTTTCCATTCAACATATTCTACATGGAAGAATCAAAAGCCGGCCCTGCAGAAATTGCATACTTCGAAGCTTCGCGCGATACAAATTCTGTGGCTTATGCAAGTGTATCTGTTTTAAATGGGGAGGCGGTGATTTCGAATGTGTATATAAATGGGGTTGCGTTGGTGAAATAAAGTTTTTAACACGGAGAAAAACAATCCTTACACTTCGGAAATTAAAAGTGAATTTTTACTTCTTAAACAGATATCTTGTAACGAAGATGCCAGTACTTTTATCTGCGCTATATACTCCCGAATTAACTTCAGCAAGTTCCCATCCATCTGCTGTCATCTGATTTAATTTGTCAGTGATCGTTTTGTCATTCTTTCTGACATTCCCGAAATTGATTCCAACCATAGAAAAAAAGTTTTCCATATCAATTTCTTTAAACTCACCATTAGGATCTGTCGTAATCATTCGTGAACGACCTAGTCCTCCCGGAACTACCGATTCAATAGTTGTAATTTGGGTGTACTGTACCTGATTTTGCGCCGGTTTAAAACCGAAAGTAACTGCAAGTGTGATCGCTCCGACCAGGAATGCGCCGGCAATTTTTAAATTAGTTTTCATCATGTGGTAGATTAATTTTTGGCAAAAATAAGAATCTGCCTTAAAAAAAAATTAATTATGATGAAAAATAATCTAACCTTCAAAAACCTTAAAAGCAGTTGGCAAATTTTCAATCACATCAACCGGTAAAATTCCGGCTTTACCAATTTTTTCGGCTAACAAATCTGCTGAATAGCCATGAATGAACACACCCAATACCGCTGCACTTTCCGGTGAATAACCTTGAGCTAACAACGAAGTTATAATTCCTGTCAAAACATCGCCGCTGCCGCCTTTTGCCAATCCGGAATTTCCACTCATGTTAATGAAAACTTTGCCTTCGGGAGTTGTGATCGTTGTATAGCGACCTTTGCAAACGATTACAACTTTATGCAAAGCTGAATGCGTTTTCTGTTTCTCCAGTCGTTCAAAACTATTTTCCGTTGGACCAAACAGACGCTCGAATTCTTTTGGATGCGGAGTT
>JAYUWA010000509.1:0-10858 GCA_043753795.1 Bacteroidota bacterium
TCTTCAAGAAGTTTAAGATCAATTTTTTTCATTTTAAGAAGAGCTTGTTGCCATTGATCTCAAATGTTACGACCATGGGATTTTCACTTGTGATCTTCGAATCTTTGAGAAACAGCGTGCCAGAACTTCATTTCTGAATCGCCGGGGAGCATTTTTTCTGCTATACCATATTCCTTTTCTGCAAGTGTAAGATCGTTTTTCTCTACAGCAAGATCTCCGAGATTGGAATGTTCATATGCGCGGAAGAGATTTAAAAGTCTTTTCAATTCTTCTATGGGTTGAGGATGATCTTCAACTCGCAGATCAATAGGTTTGTCTTCCCATAATTTTCCTGTGGCAACAGGACTTACAATTAAAATCGAAGCGCTTTGCATTCCCCTGATATCACCACCTTTTTTTTGGGCAGCTTCGAGTGCTGCAATCATTCTTTCTGCAAGAGGACCAAAAGTTTCTTCGAATGCCTTTGCCATTGCAGGCCATACAGATTCGTTCAACACTAAATTTGCCTGAACAGAGAAATTTTTTGAAGCAATATTTCCGGCTGCGGGAATACATTTTTTCCCTGTGTATGACGCTGTTCGACCTTGCATATCCAAAACAGCAACTTGCCTTACATCTCTTGCAGAATCAGAATCAGTAAGAATTTTTATCACTTCTGCAGGCGACTTACCGGACTTTAATAATTAAGGATTACATTTGTCTTATAAAAACCGTTTCTCTTTACTTAATGATTGCATTATATTTTTTCGCAGGAATAAATCATTTTGTAAATCCGCTGATGTACATATCAATTATGCCGCATTGGCTTCCATGGCATGAAGAATTAGTTTTGGTAAGTGGTGTTTTGGAAATATTATTCGCACTCTTACTGGTATTTCCTTCTACAAGACCAATAGGCGGGTGGTGTATTATTTTACTCCTTGTATTTGTTTTTCCTGCAAATGTTCAAATGATGTTGAATTATATAAATGAAAACAATACTAATCTTTGGATTGCAGTAATCCGACTTCCACTACAGATTCTATTGATTTTCTGGGCTTATAGTTTTACAAGACCAGTTAAAAAGTAAGTTGATGTAATTCCGATTTTTTATTTCTGTCTGTATCTTTATCTATATTACAACCGAATTGCCCAACGTAATTTCGCTGAACGCGCCCGCGGATTTGAAGCACATTCTTCAACAGAAGGTCGAATCGGATCAGGTGCAACTTCAGAATATACTCCGGCGCGAAATAATGATTGAAAAGACTTCTTAACCCGACGGTCTTCACCGGAATGAAAAGAGAGAATAGCTACCCGCCCTCCTGTGGCAAGTACATAAGGAAGTTTTTCAAGGAATGTATCTAATACTCCGAATTCATCATTGACAGCAATTCTCAAGGCTTGAAAGGTACGCTGACATGATTTTTTTATTTCTTCTTTCTTACTATTTTCAGGAAGAAATTCAAGCGCCTCCTGAATGATTTGTTTTAGTTGCGTAGTGGTCGCTATTTTAATTCCTTTTGTGACTTTTGAAATGATTGCTTTTGCAATTGGAATATAATGTGGCTCATCGGAATTTACCAATAATAATTCTTCCAGTTCGTCTCTTAAAATATTTTTCAAAAAGTCTGATGCCGGAATTCCATTCTTCGGATTGAGCCTGAGATCGAGTGGACCATCAACTTTAAATGAAAAACCTCTATCCGGATTATCAATTTGCATAGACGAAACGCCCAGATCAGCAAGAACAAAATTCAAAGGCCCCGATTCATAGATAACCTGGTCAATACTTGAAAAATTCATAATGTGAAATGTCACTACTTCCGGACCAAATCCTTTTGCAAGCAATCGCTCTTTTGTCCGCGGAAGTTCCAATGGATCTGCATCGATAGCATACAAATGTCCACCGGGAATTAATCGCTTGATCATCTCCTGACTGTGTCCGCCATATCCTAGCGTGGCATCCAGTCCAATTTGTCCCGGAACAATATTTAAAAATTCCATGATCTCATCCACACAAATCGATCGATGCATTCCTGCAGGAGTTCGGCCTTGTTGCATAACTTTATCTACATCCTCAGAATAAATTTCTGGTTGCAACTCCTTATACTTTTCTTTAAAGGCTTTCGGATGCGTTCCTTTATATCTTACCCGACGTACATGTTTTGGGTCTTGATCTTCCATAGTGTAAAACTAGTGAATTGGAGGAGTTGTGGCAAGGGATAATCATTGAATTGTGGTTCTTATGTTGAAAGTCTATAAAGTAATATAACAATTGCAATGAAAACTATCGATGAATATATCAGCTGAGTATATTTGGCAAGCCAGTTTGGGAGATAAATATCAAAATTGTCTTTGTCGGAATCAGAGTACTTTTTTGCAACAATAGTTACTGGACAAACATTTTTGAAGATAAGCAGAATCAATCCTTCTATTGCGATTAGTCCTAAACAGATCCAAACCCAAAAGTTAATTTGATTTGAAATAACTGCATATAGTAAATAGAATATAACAACATTAAAAAATATCCAGATAGCAGTATGAAGTACTTTTATGGAGATTAACTTTTCTAAGTTATTCATCTGATTGTTGAGCTTTGAAAATTAATTTTCAACACAACACTTTCTATTGTATTGGTTTATTGATTCTTCCTTTGCGTTCGAATAATGCAGTTAACTGTCTGTTGTTTGAAATTAATAAATAACCAATGTTAAAAGTATGAACAAAAAGGCAAACGGTGTTTCGCTATCCATAACTTTCATCGTCATGACTAGGGCTCCTATTGATTGTGGTATCACAGTTAAACATTCAAAAATAAAATAAAGACCCGCAATTTTAAGCAGTAATGTCCAGAATGAGTGTGGTGACATAAACTAAATATTTAAATCAAATATAGAATAAATTCCGAATTAGAAAACGCCATTAAAATTGAGCCAATAAAAAAGGTCAACAGTTATTTCCAAAATAGCTGCTGACCTTTATTGAAAAAAGATTATTGTATTTTCTCCATATCACTTTTTATCGTTTCGTGATTTGCTTTTTCTGCCTGAATGAGTGCTTTCTTTTTACCAAGCGACTCTTCGTTCAGACGAATTTCTTCTTCAGATTTCGAAATCTTATTTTTGTAATCTTCAATGTCTTTAGCAAGATCTTTATTTTTACTCTCTAAGCTTTTTTGATCATCTTCCATGTTTTGGATTAGTTTTTGGGAGATGATTATCCGTTCTTCGAATGGATACCGGTTGGCTTTCACAGCGAAATCTTTTACAATTTTTACTGCGGCGTTGTATTTAACGGAATCGGTTTCTTTAGACAAATAAGCCCCGCCGAGATCAAATGCAACCATCATCTTTACATTCCCGCCATCTTTGTTTTCTTGAAATGCGGAGTAAATGTCAATGGGATTATTTCCCCATTCTGGTATAAGAACATTATCTGCAAACATTTCATTTTTGTCTGTTTTTATCTTTTCGCTTTTGAATTCTTTCAGATTATTTTTCCAGAGATCAACGATTTTGTCTTTGGAATTGTTTTGAATTGTTACAGTAAGAGCCGTTTTTTCTCCTGATGAGAATGTCGATTGTTGTTCAGTTACCTGGACTCCTTGACTAAAGAGAATTGATGAAACCAATAAGGCGGGAATGGTAAGTAATAAATTTTTCATAAAATTAAGTTTAGTGAGCATAATTTTTATTGGTGCTCAGTGATTATCTTAAAGGTAATCTATTTATTCAGATTTAAAAATGAAATTATGAATCTGAAGTTAAATTTAAGCGATCAAATGATTCTACTGAAAAAATTTGAGCAATGGGAAATAAAACGGACACTTTTAGAATGGAATGTTTACTAAGGTTTATTTAAATAGTTTCTTATCAAAGGTGCCAGATATAAAATAGCAAGTCCTACAAGTACAAATGCAATCAACCATGAACGCATCCAGACAATAAAGAAATATTCATTATATCCGACATTTACAGATACCAAAACAAATGTTACAAAGAACGTTGTAACAAAACTCATAAGGGTAGAAAATTTTATGTCTTTCGAAGATGGCATAAGGCAATCTGAATTGATTTTTTTTTAACACAGAGATCATAGAGAAAAAAAGGGAGAGAAAAAGAGATGTTTATTCTCCTCTTTCTCCCTTTTTTTCTATATGATCTCTGTGTTTAATTTTTTCACTTTACAAAAGTCTCCTTATAAAAAGCGATCGATCTTAAAATAATTTCTTTCGCCTTATCTATACTTTGAAATCCTTCGATCAGGACTTTTTTATTTTCAAGTTTAGTATAATTCTCAAAGAAATTTTTCAATTCCACAATAAAATGTGCCGGCAATTCTGAAATATCTTTAATATGATTTACGCTCATATCATTTTCTGCAACAGCAATGATCTTATCGTCGCCTTCATTGTTATCGATCATTCGCATTACACCGATCACTCTTGCTTTTACAAGACAAAGTGGTTGTATTTCTATTTGTGACAAAACAAGTATATCAAGCGGATCGTGGTCATCTCCCAATGTCTGCGGAATGAAACCATAATTCGCCGGATAATAGACCGATGAAAAAAGTACGCGGTCAAGCTTAAGCATTCCTGAAACTTTATCGATTTCATATTTTGCTTTACTGCCCATTGGGATTTCAATGAGAGCGGTTACTATGTCGGGTGCTTTATCTCCGAAGGAGACGTTGTGCCAGGGGTGGAATGTCATAGTGATATAAATATTATTTCAAATGTACTTATTTAATTTACACAAATTTGGTCAATGCCCGCATTCGTAACATAGAGATTGGGTGATTTATTTGTCAAATAGTATATTTTTAATTAATGTTTTATTTTAATACCATAGAAGCAGACTTCAATGGCTAGTTCATCAAAATCGATCGTGAAATTCATGGATTCTAGTTAGTAAAGTTTCGAACTCTGGTTGACCATTGTAGTAGAGTTTCGAAGTTGCTTTATATCGTTGAATAAATCTTGATCTCAATTCAGCATTCGAAAGTTTGAATGCTTCGTTCTCATGAAGTGGTACCCTCAGATCTGAATTGGATAGTCTTGCTTCTTTATGATCGAGATATTCTTGCGTGCCTATAAAGTTCTGTACTTCTTCAATTCCAAGGAGAGAATATACATCATAATACTGACGCATCAAGTTGGGCAGTTCTTCTCCGCCATCTGCTTCAGCGTGAAATTTTCTCACAATCGTCTGAAGCTTTTCAACGAATGTATAGTTAGGACTATAGCACAACACATCTATTGCTCTGTTGTCTTTTATCTCGACACTTTTTATTTCGTTTACTTTTTCAAACGCCCACGAACTAATTGTTAGTGGATTGTTTGGCGTAACTGTGTCAAAACCTAATTCCAATAAAATTCCATCCTTCATGCCGCTAATGTGCGATGTAACCCTTGGATATTTTAGGCGAATACCGCCGCTATTGTATGTTTTTTTGTTGTCAAATGCTTCGTCTCTTTCAACAGAAATAATTCCGTCAATTTTAATATTTTCTGCAAGCCATTTATAATAATCCTTGCGAGATTGCACTTGCTTTGGTTTTATCTTATTTGGTCTTGTTTCAACTGTTAGACTAGTGGAAGGCTTTATATGAATGTCGATGTCTTCCGAAAATCGATCAATGATTTTATACCCTTTTGAAAGCGATGTGCCTCCTTTTAATTCAAACTCAAAACCCTGTTGCTTCAGGCCGTAGAGCACATGCACTATCCAATAGTCTTCTCGATAAGTTGCGGAATGATGCCTGTTTCTGTTTCGAGAATACTTAACAAGTTTGCAAACTCTTTGTGATTATGCAGATAGTCAATTGGCATGTTGAACTTCGGATTGTTGGATGAGAGGAGTTAAAACTGACTTTGCACGTACACTACCGAATTCCTTTACCGCTTGTTTCAATTTTTTCAGATCCATTGTTTTTAATTTCGTTGAAACATTCTTTAACACAAGTTCCGTGTCTTCTGCTAATTTATCAATGTTGCTTACGAGGTCAACAAGTAAAAATTCGGGAGTAGCTTTTGTAGGAAAGCGGTGCTTTGAAAAGAACATAAATGTTCTACCTCCAAGTTTAAATTCTCCATGTCGTTTGTGGTTATAAACAACACGTGAATTATATAATTGAGTAGTACCAACACCTAGGTTGTTATAATCATTAGGAGAAGTTATAAGAAAATAATCGTCTTTCAAGAAGGTACGAACGAGTGCTAATTCATCTGGTGGCGTATTGCCAAAAATACTTTCGTTAGGGTAATAATAAAGACCCGCAGCGAGTTTTTGTAAAGTTCCATCCTTTATAAGTGTACCGACATGACGATCCACAGCATTTGACCATTGAGCAAGATCAGAGCGCCTATAGACTTCCCCGCGTTTGAGGTGCTTTTTTAGTTCGGTTACTTTTGACATTGTTTGCCTTTCTACGACAAATATAGCACAAAAGGATGCAAAATGCAAGAATATTTATTGAAAATTCATGCAATAAGAAGGCAGATAATGTTAAATTTCAGAGGTTTAGTAGTTAAATAAATGATTGAAGCCCATTAAATTCCAAAGTCTTACCGAATAGATGAAAAGCGGTTACAAGAAAATTCTCGTAACTAGAAAGCCATTCATAAAAGAATAGCAGTATTTCGTAAACAACATTAAAAGATGAATAAAATTCAATTTTGTATTGCAAACGGTATGCAAATTTGCTAAAAGAAAAAATCCCCAGACGTTTAAATGTCTGAGGATCATGCTCTCCCTCCTGGGCTCGAACCAGGGACCCTCTGATTAACAGTCAGATGCTCTAACCAGCTGAGCTAAGGAAGAATGTACCTTCGCACTGTTTTATCAGTGAGAAGACCATTCTATCCTGCTTAAGCTATCCACCAAGGCGGACTAGAACACACAGAAAGAAGGTTTTTTATTAGGGAGGGCAAAGGTAACAATCAACGAAGAAAAAGCAATACCTCAATAATTTTTTATTTGCCTGATTTCGACCACCCTTAACAATTCAAATACACCAAAACTTGAACCGCAAATGACTTTCATAGGACAACAATATGCCGAAAGTTGTTGAAAAACAACGCTATATATCAGATCGAAGCTGCGATATTATTCGTTTTCACTATTCGTTATTCCCTATTCGTTATTCCCTAACAATCAAATGCCAAGATACCGCTGCGTCGCCTTCTCCCAATTCACCAGATTCCACCAAGCTTTTACATATTCTGCTCTACGGTTCTGATATTTAAGGTAATATGCATGCTCCCAGACATCCAGACCTAAAATGGGAGTGCCTTTTTCTGTAGCTACATCCATCAACGGATTGTCCTGATTCGGAGTGGATGTGATCGTTAACTTTCTATCTGCTGATTTGATCAGCCAAACCCAACCGGAACCAAAACGTTTCGCAGCAGTTTCTTCAAAACGCGCTGCGAAATCTTCAAAAGAACCAAAGGCATTTGAAAGCGCAGTAGAGAATTCTACATTTTTCGGACTACCTCCGGAAGAAGGAGAAATTGTATCCCAGAAAAAAGTATGATTCCAATGACCACCGGCATTGTTTCGGATGGCAGGACTATACTTTGCTGTATTCTTCATTAGATCTTCCAATGTAGATTCAATCTTATCTGCCTTCATAGCAACATTCAGATTATTCACATATGCCTGATGATGCTTTGAATAGTGGATCTCCATTGTTTGCTTATCGATATGTGGCTCTAATGCATCATACGGATAAGGTAAGGGTCCAAGAGTGAAAGTTGTGAATTTTTCTTCGTCAGTAAAAGCACTTGCTGCTTTAGCAAGTGATGAACCTAAAAGTTGTGAGCCTATTCCGGCTACTGCTAATAGTGAGCCTTTCTTTAAAAATTCGCGACGAGAAGATTCCATAAATAGTTTCTGATAAAATTGAATTCAAAATTAGGAAAATTTTCAGTGTATTAAATGAATTATTCCCAACTCAAACAACAACATTAACTATCAATTCATTGGCGTAACTATATATAATTGGCCCAATGTCCGTACCTTTGTTTATCCCCTTCGCTGTAATAGTAGTAAAAAACGTCAATTAGCCAAAAATGTAATCGAATAGGTTAAATTATAAACAAATTATCTTTAATTTTCCGTAAATTCACGATATAAATCTCTCCCGAATTCCGAATGAAAAAATTTCGCCCGATTGTTATTTTGACTGATCGATGTTCTGCGCTTTCCGGTTCCCTGATTCTGCTGATTATATTATTTCAGGCAACCATTTTTACAGCAAAAGCGCAAGTTGTGATCAATGAAATCTCTGCTTCCAATACATCTACCATTCAAAATGGGTTGGATAATTACGACGATTGGATAGAAATCTACAATGCCGGTGGCAGCCCCATTAACCTTTCAGGATATCATCTTTCAGATGATATTACAAATCTAAGTCTGTTTACTTTTCCCGCTTATGTACTCCAACCTGATTCTCATCTGGTCATTTTCGCATCGGATGAAAACAAAATTGATATCGTTGATCATTGGGAAACTCCAATAAATGCAAATAACATCTGGAAATATTATTCTTCAAATCCAACACCTGATACTAACTGGAGAAACCTTTCTTTCAACGATGGTGCATGGTCATCAGGTGCAGGCGGAATAGGCTTCGGTGATGGCGACGATCAGACAACTATTTCTCAGTGCAGAACAGTGTTAATGAGAAAAACTTTTAATGTTGCAGACACTTCACAGATCGTTAATGCAATTTTAAATATCGACTATGACGATGGTTTTGTTGCATATCTGAATGGAGTGGAAATTGCACGCGCTAATATTGGAATTCAAGGCGTACGTCCGGCATATAACGAACTTGCTATTCTTAGTTATGAAGCGAAAATGTATCAGGGTCAAAATCCCGATTCATTTTTTATCGACCATGCACTTTTCAAAAGCTCACTTTTGCCCGGAGCTAATGTGCTGGCAGTTGAAGTACATAATCATCCTGCAAATTCTGGTGACCTTTCGGCGATTGTGTATCTGTCACTTGGAATTCAAAATCCGTTAACCATCTATGGACCAACGCCACCTTTTTTCATAAATCCACCGAAAGAATACTTTAACGCTAATTTTAAATTAAGCAGAAGTGGTGAAACAGTTTATTTTTCAAATTCAGCGTTGACAGTTGTTGACAGCAGAACGTATGTTCCAATGCAGTCGGATCATTCAACTGCAAGAATTCCTGACGGCTCTGCCAATTGGTGTTTTGTAAATACTCCTTCTCCGGGATCAGAAAACAACAACGCATTTTGTTATAGTTCTTATGCTCTGGCACCTATCTTTTCACTCACAGCAGGATTTTATACAAGTTCTCGTTGGTTGACATTGACAAATCCGCAATCAGGTTTAGTACGTTATACGCTTAATGGTGACGAACCAACTGCTGCTTCAACACCGTATCTGTTTCCTATTCTGGTAAACAATTCAATGGTAGTAAGAGCAAAAGCCTTCTCAAACGGAAAACTTCCTTCGCCTACTGTTACGAATACTTATTTCATTGATGAGAATATTACATTGCCTGTTTTTGCCATCAACACAGATTCATTGAATCTATGGGATGAGAATAACGGGATCTATTCTTTTGGTCCGAATGCTCAACCAAATTTTCCCTACTTCGGTGCAAATTTCTGGCAAGACAGAGAGAAGAATGCTTCTATCGAATTTTTTGACAGAGATAAAAGTAGGATCTTTAATTTCGATGCTTCCATTTCAATTTTCGGAAATTATTCCCGAGCGCAACCACAGAAAAGTATTGAGATTAAAATGAGCGATCGATTGGGACAAGGTGAAGTTAATTATCAATTGTTTACTGACAAACCGCAGATAGGCAAAACGGATAACATCATACTTCGAAATTCCGGAACAGATTATAATATCGTTCATTTCCGCGATGCATTTATGCAACGTGTTATGAAACCAACTCATACCGGTTATTTAGCTGCAGAGCCGGCTGTATTATTTCTGAATGGTGAATTCTGGGGCGTCTATACAATCCATGAAAACCATGATCATCATTGGATAGAAAACAATTTTAACTATGAAGAAGATGAAATCGATTACCTGAAAGAATTTGGTAGCACGGTGGAAGTGAAAGAAGGCACTGCTGATTTTTTCTGGAATACTTTAAATTACGTAACGACACAGGACTCTTCTACACAGCAATTTTATGCAAGAATGGACTCTACATGGGACCTGAAAAATGTAATGGATTATTGGACATGTGAAACTTATTTTAACAATGGCGATTGGATCGGTGACTGGACTAACAATATAAAAATGTGGCGCCCGATGAAAGATGGTGGAAAAGGCCGCTATTTACTTTACGACCTTGATTTTGGTTTAGGCTTTGATGCAAATTTTACAGAGAACAGATTATCGAAAGCAATTCACCCGGTTGCAAGATCTTATTCTTCGCAATTATTTAATGGCTTCTTGAGAAATGCGCAGTTCAAAAGAGAATTCATTAACAGATACGCTGATCTTATCAATACCATTTTCCTTCCGAGTAATATGTTACCGATCATGCATCAGTTTCAGGATAGCATGGCGTACGATATGCCGGAACATTTTTCAAAATGGGGTAGCAATATGGCGCAATGGCAAAGCAATATTAATGTCATGCGCAATTTTATAAATCTACGTGCCGATACTGCAAGAAGTCAGATAAAAAATGAATTTGGTTTAGCCGGAAAAGTTTTGCTGACATTAAACGTTACACCTGCAAATGCAGGAAGAATTCAGATCTCAACTGTAGTACCTGAATCATATCCATGGTCCGGAGTTTACTTCAATGGAAATCCGGTAACGATCACCGCAATTCCAAATCCGGGGTATACGTTTGATCA